>JARGOJ010000282.1:1420-9274 GCA_029210225.1 Planctomycetota bacterium | reverse complement strand
GGGTCTCCCACCAAACAGCGGTTCCTGTTCCCGCCACCGGTGTTCCGACTAGTTTTCCAATCTTTAAGCTCTTGAATGCGAACGGAAAAATGTGCGCGTCTGAATAGTTTCCTTCACTTTGAATGACGACGACCGGTCGGGTCCAGCGAGTGAACGGTTCGGCTCCCAATTGTCCAAACTTCTTGCCCCGAGGCACGAAGTAGAGATACTCACGGCCGCTGAGGAAAGAGACCAGGTCCTCATGAAGCCATCCTCCGCCATTAAATCGGGTGTCGACGATGAGCGCCTTCTTGTCACTATTCAATCCTAGGGTCTCACGATAAACCTCACGAAAGCTACTATCTCCCATGCTGCGGGCGTGGGTGTAGCCAATTTGTCCTTTGGAGAGCGTGTTGACCAATTCGCGGCGCTTCTGTATCCAACGCTTATAGAGCAATTGCGATTCACTTCTCAGGCTTCCCGCTTTGATGACCTCTTCCCAGCGCTTCTTCCCCCGGGAAACAGTTATCCGAACCCGTTTCCCCACCTGATTGCTTAACAGCGAGTTGGGATTGATATCAGGCCCCAAGTTCTGACCATTGATATGTGTGATTCGATCACCACGCTTTATCTTCGATTCCTCTTTGTCGGCAGGGCCCTTCGCGATCACCTCGGCAATTTTCAATCCTGGACCGGCGAATCCCTGATCGTAGATGAAACCCAAAGATGCTGTTTGAACTCCTTTGCCATGAAAGCGATAGCCCGAGCCGGTGTGGGACGCGTTCAATTCGCCGAGCAGCTCGCTGAGAAGCTCCGCGAAGTCATGATTGTTATTGATCGTTGGCAGGAAGCCACGGTAGTTTTCTCGTAGCGCGGTCCAAGGCACTCCGTGGAGCTTTGGATCGTAAAATTTCGCCTTCACCTGACGCCAAACATGATCGAAGAGGTATTCCCGCTCCGCGACTGAATCGATGGTCATTTGGGCTTTGTAAGACACCGGCGTTCGCTTGGGTGAACCCTTGAAGGACCCGCCAATGCTTAGCTTCTCAATGCGGCCATTGCCGCGGAAGACAAAGAGGGTTTTGCCATCCTTGGTCCATTGAAGGTCGCCACCGGAGCGATCGCCGAGGCTAAGATACTTTTTGGTCATGCTCTTGCGTCGGTGGCAAAGCCACAGGTCCCAGCTTTTCTCAACCCGGGCAAAGTAAATGAGATACTCACCATCCCCTGATAGGACGTAATTTCCAATGTCCGTTGAATGAAGAGTCATTCGCCGGAATCGATCCTCTTGACCTTTCCACTGAATCTTTACTTGAGGCTTGTCTTCTTTGTGTTTAGCGTCTTTCTTCGCCTTCGCATTTTTGCTGGCCTTGTCTTTCTTTGCCGAAGCTTCGCTCTTCTCGTCTTTGTCTTTCTCGTCTTTGTCCTTCTTGTCTTTTTCTTCGGAATTGCGAAAACTCCAGTCGTCAAAACTGAGCATCGCGGACTCATGGGCCTTGTCTGTGAGATACCACGCCATAATGTCGACATCGCTGCCCCAGCTCCCGTGATTCTTACGTCCGTAACGATTACTCTTAAAGAGTAAACTGTGTCCGTCGGGTCCCCAGACAGGATTTCCTTCGTAGTAACCGCTATTTGAAACATTGAAGATCTTGCCCGTTTTTACTTTTGCG
Source organism: Planctomycetota bacterium (assembly GCA_029210225.1). Classification (GTDB taxonomy): domain Bacteria; phylum Planctomycetota; class J058; order J058; family JARGOJ01; genus JARGOJ01. The sequence goes on along the minus strand of JARGOJ010000282.1, from coordinate 7,622 downwards.
ACGCCAATGTCTTCAAGCCAACGACTATGGGCTAAATAAGTGAAGGCGAGCCACTGACTGTCGGGAGACCAATGGAACTGAATATCACCGTCCGAGTATGAATAATTCCTCCGCGCTGGTACGAGCGCTCTTGACCATCCTGTCTCCAAATTCAGAACATGAATCGCATCCCGGTTTTGGAGATAGGCGAGTAATTTCCCATCGGGAGAAACAACAGGTTGAAAGCTGACATCTCCAGAGACCATGACCTTTTCTTCTTTGAGTATCGTCGCCCTTGAGAACAGCTTATCGTCCTCACGAGCCAATCTCGAACGATAGATGTTCCACGACTGCGGACGCTCGGCCGCGTAATAAAGAGACTTACCGTCGGGAGACCAGGACAAACTCCGCTCTTGCTCCGGCGTCGTTGTTATCTGCTTCGTCTGCCCCGACTTCACCGAGCAAACAAAAACTTCTCCTCTAACAATGAAAGCGATCTCACGTCCATCAGGAGAGACTTTGAATTCCGTTGCGCCGCTACTAAATACGATGTTTTTTGCAGGATTGCTCCGCTGATCAATTGTCAATTGAATCGTCAATTGTTTGGCGGTGCCGTTCTTGTCGCTGCGCCAAATCTGACCATTGAACCCATAGACCAGGGTGCCGTTCCCCGAAATGCTGAGGAAGCGCACCGGGTGTTTGCTGTGCTGACTGATGGCCTTAGCCTCACTCTTTTTAGCGTCCAGAGCACGGTACCAAACATTGAATGATCCACTCTTCTCACTGAGGTAATAGAGGCCCGTTCCAGTCGGGTTCCAAACAGGATTGCGATCCTCCCCGCGAAACCCAGTCCACTTCTTGTGTTTCTTAGTCTTGAAGTCGTAGATCCAAATGTCCCGTGCGACTGAAGATATATGATGTTTACGCCAGGCGTTCTCGTATCCTTTGAAGTCGTGATAGGCCAAGAGTTTTCCATCGGGGCTGATCACAGACCGCTCCGCAGGCGTTGAAAACACCTGCTTCGCTGGGCCACCATTGACGGGGATCTGATAGAGTTCACTCATTCTTGTCGTGGGCAAAACCGCGTCATGAGCGTCGAGGCGGGTGCTAGAAAAGAGCACCGCTGAGCCATCCCTGACATAGGAATTGGGAATGTCATCACTGGAATGAAAGGTGAGTCGCTTCACGTTCCCACCGTCTCGCGAAATCGTGAAGATGTCAAAGTTGCCGTGACGATCCGACGCAAAGGCCAGACTCTTCGAATCGGGGGCCCAGACGGGTTGCTTCTCGTAGCCTTCATGGGAGGTCAATAGCTTGGCTTGACCCCCGGAAATCGGTACGATCCAAAGATCCCCCTTGAATGAGAACGCGATGGATTGACCATCCGGCGAGATCGCGGGATATCTCATCCAGTCCTTTGTCTCTTCAGCCTGGGCCGTCGAGGCGCTGAAGACCAGAGCACTGAGAATGAGAAAGTTGAGGAGGAAAGGTGAACTTAGAAACTGGGTCATGAGAGGCGCCTTTTATTTGCAAAAATTGAGCGGATGCCAGTTTACACGGGGCTCTCCATATCGACGACCCCACGCTGCAATATTCCCACAGCGGTTTATGTACAGGCTTGGATTTAACTTTGGGAGGCGGAGCTTTGTTTCAGCGCGGTCATTAATGGTCCTCGGCCATCCTTTGGGATGCGATTGGCGATCGTCCACATCACCTTGATCCAAGGGAGGGCCCCAGTGTGAAGTATCGCTTTGCCGCTGGTCATGAGGGAGACAGAAATGTCTCGCTCAGGATCTGCGTAGGCGACGACATTAGAGAGACCGATGTGACCGAAGGCTCTTGAACTCCAGAGGCCGTATGGGCTTATGTAATTGCTTCCCAGCATAAAGCCGAGGCTATATCGAACGGGAAAGCCAAGGGTATAGTCGGGCTCAAGGTAACTCTGCTCCGAGATCGCACGGCGAATGGTGCGAAGATCAAAAATGGAGTGATCCTTCCACCGGCCACCATCGAGGAGCATTTGATAAAAGCGGCAAGTTTCTTCGGCGGTTCCGACAATGTTTCCTGAAGGCACGATTCCGCTTAGGAAACTGGGATGGTTCGAGGCGGCGATCGCCTCGTTCATATTCACTCCTAAAGCTCGTTTGATAATCATGGAGAGGGGCCAGGGAATAGGGGCGCCGGTGACAGTGTTCGGTACGACTTCGTTCACTCGATTGCGGGGCACCCCATAGTTCAAATGAGAAATCTCCAAGGGGTCGAGCATGGTCTCTTTCAGGTAATCGCGGATGCTCTTCCCCGTGATTCGCCAGACAATCTCTCCCATGATAAAGCCCGAGGTAAGGGCGTGATAAGCGAGGCGACCTCCAGGTTTTGACACGAGCTTGGCATCGCAGAGGCTCTCAATAAGGTAGTCCCAATCTTCGAGGACAGCGACATCTAGGCGCCCTGGAAGGCGTGGCAATCCTGCTCTGTGATTGAGCAAGTGGCGAATCCGAACTTCGCTCTTACCGTGACTCGTGAAACGAGGGAGATATTCCGCGACTGAATCATCGATATGAAGCAAGCCCTTGTCATCGAGGTGGTGGATAACCATCGCTGTGATTGCTTTGGAGGCGGAGAATAGGTTGAAGAGCGAGGACGTCTTGATGGGAACAGGGCTCTGACCATCTGTGCCGGGTTCATTGCCTCGAGCATGTCCGATAGCGCGGTTGATGAGAATCTTTCCACGGCGACGAAGGCAGAGCGCAACCGCTGGATTGGTACGACTTTGATAGAGACTTTGGACGCTTTGCCATATTGTATCCACGTCCTCTTTACTCAGCCCGACCTCTCTTGGGTCCTGCTCAGAAGCTTCATCACGGTCAGTTACGGCGTCGAGGGGGAAGGACCGAATGCGCCGGTAGCAACGCTGTAAAAGCTTCATTAATTTCTCCTTGGAGCGGGGAGTATGCGCAGAGGCCTTATAATTCTAGAATAACTCGGTGTGGGAAGGGAATGAGGAGTCTATTTGATGACGGCATCGGAACAGGTGGATCATACGTTGACGGATTTGTGTGGGAGTCAGCCTAGGCCGCAAGACTTGCTCAAAGCCGGAGATAAGATCAGCCACTACGTGATTTCTCGCGAGTTAGGTCGGGGGGGAATGGGAGCGGTCTATCTTGCGACCCATGGGACCGTCGATGTTCAGGTCGCGATCAAGATTTTGCCTCCCGCCCTCGCTTATGCGAACCCGGACGCCGCCGCTCGATTTTTGAGAGAAGCGCGACTCGCTGCGAACTTGGTACATCCTCACGTTATTAAGATGATCGATTGCGGTAAGGATCCAGACTCGAATATTTTCTACCTGGTCCAAGAGTTCGTCGAGGGTGGCTCCGTCAAGGATAGGATCGCCAACGGACCCATTCCGGATAAACAGGCCCATGAGTGGCTTGTCCAGATTACGGGTGCGCTCCAAGCCGCCAATGCAAAAAAGATCATTCACAGAGATATTAAGCCCGACAATATTCTTTTGACGGCTGATGGCGAAGCGAAGCTCGCGGATCTTGGGCTCGCTAAAGACCTCACAAGCAGCACGGCCCATCTAACACAAAGCAATGTGGGAATTGGAACGCCAGCCTATATGAGCCCGGAGCAAATCAGCGATGCGAAGAACGTTGACATTCGCTCCGATATTTACAGCCTTGGGGCGACCTTCTTCCATATGGTGACGGGGCGTGCGCCGTATATGGGGGCGAGCGTCATTAACATCCTCAATAAGGTGATTAACGAGCCGGTCCCAAATCCCCAAGCAATCAACCCAAATTTGAATTCGCTGCTGGCGCGGATATGCATGAAAATGATCCAGAAGGAACCGGAGCAACGCTTTCAGACACCTGAGGACGTCCTTCGCGCTTTGGCTGCTGAGCAGGCTCCACCGGAGTTCAACACGACATCTCTCGAATCTGTGGGAAGAGCAGCTCCGCAGAGCGCCGATCAGCGAGGATTTGTCAGTCACGCTCAATCCCGGGTCGCCGACGAGGATCGGTTGGCGCCTATCGCGATTGGGGCATTGGTGATCCTGACCTTAATTTTGGGCAGCGCGATCTTTATGGTCATGGGCAGGGACGATCAGACTGAGGACAGCCCTGAAATTGCGGCGAAGAATCTAGACACCAAGACGAAAACCGTCAAGGACAGCAATGAGAATCCGCCGGTCAAGAAAGGACCGATTCCAGATCCACCAATCCCCGAACCAAAGTTAGAGCCGAAGCCCGATCCTGCTCCGGTCGAGAAAACACCGACTCCCGTTCCCGTTGAAAAAACTCCGAAACCGATCCCCAATCCCGACTCTAAACTCGTGAAAGAGCTTGCTCCGAGCTTGTTGAAGGGTCTCCGTTTCGCGGTCGGATTCAACAAGCAAGTCACAGTAAATGGTGAATTGCGGGTTCGTCCGAATTTCTTTGCCGAAGACCTTGCGGCCGCTGCGTCGTTTGCTGTTCAACCGAGATCATTGATTTCAGAAAGCGGGCGCAAGACGGTCTTCCAGGCTCCTCCCAGTACGGCCACTATTCAACAAGACTTTAAGACACGGAGTGTGGCGTTTTGGGCGAAGGCCAGCGATTCTCGAACGGCGGTCATTGTGGACTCCGGCGCGAATTCGGGAGTTTTCACCGGTTTGAATCTAGGTGTCTTCGGTGGGGTCACCTATGGTAAATGGGCGCCGTTTAAGCCAGGTTTTTTCTTGGGATTATGGCATCGCGACTTTGTTTTTCCAGTGACGAATCAGAGCGTTGTCGACACATGGCACTTCATGGCGGTTTCGATCAGTGATACGTCCATTCGAGTCATGATTGATGGCGATTTTCCAATCGGATATTTTGCCGGAGAGGCTCAAAAGGCTATAGAGCTCACTCAACCCTTTCAAAAGCCACAAAAATTTAAACCCAGGACGTCTGCTGGGCTCCGAATTGGAGAGTCACACAATCATTCGTCCGATAAAATGAGGCCATACCTCGGTTTCATTGATGACGTGGCGATCTGGGATCGACCACTGACGATCGCTGAACTCAAATCGCTTTACGACTATTCAAAGAAGGGCCAAAGTTATTGCGAGGCTCTTGAGAGGCTCAAGCGTTAATCTTTGGATCCCTCGGGCTATGATCGACGACGCCCCATTCTTGGCCTCTCAGGACCTTGTCGTCGAGCCTCTCCGTGCTCAAGCACTTGGCATCGATTGTGGCGCAGGTCTTTTGATAGGCCATAGCCATGGCTTCGGCTTGCTCTTGAGTCGGAGCGAGAACGAGCCAATTCACTCGATAACTTTGCCAATTGACCTCCCAAGGAGGACAATTGATGTCGTCTTTCCAATCTTTGGAAAGCTCTTGGTTCAGGGAGACTTCATAGAGGCAGAGGTCGACTTCTTCTCGTGTTTTGTTCAGCGCTCGTTGCTCGGAGAAGAACTCATTGGACACGATACCCGCTTTGAACGCACGCTCAACGATCTTATCGCTTCGGGCTTCATCGCCGAGTAGATTCGCAGCTTGTCGAATTCGCTCTGCCGCTTTGCTCATGCCGCTCACGTTTAATCCTTGTATTGAGGCAAATGAGTAGTTCAAACATATGTCAATCTCTGACTCAGCTGCCTTCTTTTTGCTAAGGCGCGCATAGGACAAACATTTTATTGAATGGGCGGCGAAGGCTATACCTGGATTGATTTTGACTTCAATTTCGATGGCATCAATGGCTTCTTGATATTTCTCTAAATGACAGAGGGCGAGGGCGGTGTAATACTGAGTAAAGGGCTGGGTTGAATTGAGCTGTCGGAACAATTGAAAATAAGAGATAGAGCGCATCCACATCTGTAAGCGAAAGGCGCCGAGCCCAGCCTGCCATACCACGTTTGGGTCGATGCAACCGTGGCGAATGGCCAGGTCGAGCACATCCACGGCATCCGTCGGACGATCGGAGTTGAGATAAATTTCGGCGAGGGCGAGGGCCGCTGGTCCCCAGGAGCGATCGAGTCGAGAGGCTCGGGCAAAGCAGCGCTCGCTTTCACTCACTCTATCAATCGATTTATAGAAGGCGCCGGCGTTGAAGTATGTCTGGACATGACTGATATCGAGTTCCAGCGCAGCTTTATAGAGTTTATCAACGTCATCAACGCTTGGCCGATCGGCCTCGTTTTCAAGAATTCTATAGGCGTCGGCGAGGTCGGCGAGGAGGCCTTTGACGGACGGGTCTT
>JARGOJ010000282.1:0-1410 GCA_029210225.1 Planctomycetota bacterium | reverse complement strand
TTCGGGTAGAGCTTAGCGACCATTTTCGCTAAACGCCAAAGCGGCTTGACCTCAAATCCGAGTTGGAAGGCCCAGGCGAGCATGCGCAAGTAGTAGGAGGCGTCTTTGGCGTTTTCTAGGGTGTTCGGAATAATCCCTTTTAGCTCGGCGGCCAACTCTTTGATGATTGACGGTTGATCGCTCGCTTTCTGGAGACGATCGGTGCTTTCTTGAAACATGATCATCATTGGAGTGACGGTGGTGTCTTCGTCGCTCTGTCCGTCGGGTGTTTCATTCCGATTTGGGGATTGTTCCGACTTGTTTGCTTCGGCCGACTTTGCGCCTTCGACGTCCTGGTCCTTCGCGGCGTAATGACCAGCTAGAAATGGGGCGATGGTCCCTAAGGGATTGATCGTGAATTCGGGGTGCTCAATACAAGCCAAGCGTTTAAGGGTTAACCAGTCGCGCTTTTCTTCGGCTTTACTTCTCGTTTCGGCTATCAAGTCAGAGACGTCACTCGCAGCATCTTTCAGCTTGAGAGTTGAGATCAGCATAACCTGAAGATCGAACCAATCGGCGAGGTTTTGGCTCTCGGTGCACCAATCAATCCACTTCTTTCTCAGTTCAATCGCGGTGTCGAAGTCTTTATTGATACAGGCTTTGACTGCCATGACATGATCTTGCAATTTTGCTGCGACACGACTTTCGTCGGGGTCAGACAATTTTGGGCAGGGCTGTGTTTTGCAAAACTCTTGGTATTCTTCAGGGCGAGCGAGGAGTGAGTAGACGAGGTCGAAGTGGCGATGAACGGCGAGCTCTATGTCTTCTGGGTCGTGGTATTCTTTCGCGACGGCGAGCGCCTGATCGAAGGATTGAAGTGAGCTCTCAAGGTCTCCCGCGAGAATTTGAATGCGCCCAAGATCTTTCCAGGCGACAGCGCGACGATCGTGCTGGGCCTCGTCTTTTCCACGGAGGGCCAACTGGTGGGCTTGCTTGGCAGCCAATTCAAGGTCGTCGGCGGCCATGGAGACGAGCACTGAGTATTCTCTAAAACAGGTGATACATTGCGTCTTACCCGTTTGACGACACTTCTCGATGCCTTCGGTGACAGCCTCAAACATTCCTTCGGAATTGAAGCCTTCAATGTTCGCTGTTGCGATGGCGAGGTTGTCATAAGCGCATGAGCTGTACCAGTGCTTCAACTCCTCGAAGGCCTCTTCACTCAGGTCGGGTTGAATGCGTCTTGCGGCGTCCGTGGATTCGAGCAAAGTAATCAGCTCGACGCTCGCGTCTCTTTGACGAACAGGGGTGAGGGTGCTGTTGCAACTATTGGCGGTGATAAACAGCAATCGGACATAGGAGACGAAGTCTCGCTCTGCCTTTGCTTGTGGAAGCGCTTCTTGGATGAGCGGTCGTTGTGATTCATATTTA
>JARGOJ010000281.1:7510-9323 GCA_029210225.1 Planctomycetota bacterium | reverse complement strand
CGCAATGGCCTGCGGAAGTAGCGGAGGAGGCAGTCAGGGAACTCCGAACGGCGGGTCTTCAGCGCTTCCGACTGCAGCTGTTCCAACGCCACCGGCGAATCCCACTCCACCGGCGACGCCCACTCCACCGGCGACTCCTCCCAGCACACCAACAAACACAGGAATACCAGCTCCTAGTGGTCAAATCATCGATGTTGCAAACGAGGCGGATTTACAATTCGCAGTTGGGAATTTGAATTCTAATACAACAATTCAATTAGCGGCGGGAACTTATCGTTTGACGAATCCGCTAAACATTGGTGGTGGCGTGCAAAACATTCAGATTCGCGGCGTGACAGGAATCGCCTCTGATGTGGTGATTATGGGACCTGGAATGACGGTTCAACCTGCGAACGGAGGTTTTTTTCATGGGATCATGGTGAGCAATGCGACCGACGTGCTCATTGCAAGTTTGACAATTAGGGACGTCTATCACCACCCGATTACATTGCAGGCTGCTCAAGGTTGTGAGCGAGTAAAAATGATGAATCTACGGCTCATCAATGCCGGTGAGCAATTCATAAAATCCAATTCGGGAAGCAATGGTGTCAATGACTGCCTCGTTGAAAATTGTCTCATGGAGTATGAAACGACAGCTCGCAGCTGGTACACCAATGGAGTTGACGTTCACACAGGTAACAATTGGGTCATCCGTGGCTGCACTTTTAGAAACATTCGCGGTCCTGCGGGTTCCACGCAGGGCGCAGGTCCGGCCATTCTTATGTGGAATAACTCGGAAAACACATTAGTAGAGAACAATCTCTTTGTAAATTGTGAGCGAGGGATTGCCTTTGGATTGTCCGCAAACCGCCTCGATGATCATGTTGGGGGAATGATCCGCAATAATACTTTCTACCGCTCTGCGGCTCAGTCAGGCGATGTCGGAATTAGCCTGACAAACGCTCCGAACGCGAAGGTCTTGCACAACACTGTCTTGCTTAGTGGCACTTACCCGAATGCCATTGAATATCGTTTTACGAACACAAGCCAAGTCCTCATTCAGAATAACTTTTGCGACGCTGTGATCCAACAACGCAACGGCGCGAGCGCGATCGTCATTCGTAACCGGGAGGATGCAAGCCCCGCAGACTTCGTGGACATCCCCAGCGAGGACTTTCATATTAATGCGGGCTCTCGCGCCATCGACCAAGGTCAAAGTCACAGCGATTCGCTTTTAGACCGCGATGGTCAACCAAGACCAACATCTGGCGCGGTGGATCTCGGCGCCGACGAACGACAATAAGCAACCACAGAACTTGCGAATCCGTGTGCTCACAAGGCCGACATGCTTCTTAAGTGCCCTTTGCAGCTTTTGAAATCAATGTCAAGGACGGCTCCTTCGTCAATGAATATAGGCCTCAGAAGCCAGTCTAGTTTATTTAAAAAAAACGGGCGAAGTGCTATTGCAAAAAAAGACGATTAGGACAATTCTAGTAGATAAGGAAATTGAATTTTGCGTGCGGGAGTCTTCAAGGATCTCGAGCGATGATGACCGGAGGGAGCAAAATGATGTCTCAAGCGAAGAGGTCTTTTATCGGGCCTTACGAACTCCGGCGGAAAATTGGTCAAGGAGGCGCGGCCGTTGTCTACCAGGGCTATGACCACGAACACAGCCGAGATATTGCCCTAAAAATACTCAAACCGGAATGGGCCAACAACGAACGTTGCCGGAAGCGATTCGCTCGTGAAGCCTACATTATGCGGCTCCTTAGACATCCAAACTTGCCCGAATTCATTGAGCTCCGGAAGTACAAAGGCACTCTCGTGCTTATCC
>JARGOJ010000281.1:865-7500 GCA_029210225.1 Planctomycetota bacterium | reverse complement strand
TACATTGAAGGAGAGACCCTCGACAATGTCATAAAACGAGATTCCGCAATCTATGCCCAGCGTTGCGTTCCCTGGTTCTTCGCACTCCTCGACGCCCTCGAGTATATACATGGGAAGGGCGTCATTCACAGGGATTTGAAGCCTCAAAACATCATTGTGAGCAGCGACAACAACGTCAAGATCCTCGATTTTGGACTTGCTCGCATCATTGGGAGCTCTCGCCTCACCAAACAAGGTCGCACCGTGGGGACCCCTCACTACCTCTCCCAAGAACAAGCTCGAGGCCAAAACGTCGATGCCCGAACAGATATTTATGCCCTCGGGGTCTCACTCTATCGCTCACTGACCGGAGTGCTCCCCTTTCAATCCAAAACAAACAGAGCATCACTAGTACGCGCCATCATTCACGAAGACCCAGCTCCGCTCCAAGATCACTGGCCCACGGTCGACATTGACCTACAAAATATCGTATTGAAAGCCATGTCTAAAGATCCGGAGCTGCGATATCAAAGCGCCCAGGAAATGAAAATGTCCTTAGAGACATGGCTCAGCGTGGCCTGGCTCGGTGACTTAGACTGCATCGATCACGCCTCTAAAATGCCCACCCCTAAGAGCAAAGCCAACCCAAAGGAAACTCCTAGTGGACGCTTTCTTGCCAAAATATTGAGAAACCTCCCCTTCAATTCTTCGTCCTCGACCTAATGCTCTGGCATCCTTAAATCCATGGGTTCAGACAGTTCATTAGGCCCTGAGTATCGATACTCAGGCGGACTAGGCTCAGTCCTTTAACCCGCGAAATTCCTATTACCCTGTCTCATTCACGGCCCAACCCTCTAGGCAAAAACCCTACGAACTTAAGATTGACAGAGCACTAGGGTCACGCGGCGATCTTAGGATTTCGGCCGACGGTCAATCGACGGATGAACATAATCCAAAGTGGTGAGAGGATCAACGAAAGCACAATCACAGCGAGCGTTGATTGATAGGCAAACTCCGCAATGAACTTCTTGTTCAATCCAATTCCGACTAAAACAAAACTGAATTCGCCAATTTGCGATAGTAGAGCGCCAGAGTAAATACTTCCTGACCAAGTGTCCCCAAGCCCCCGAAATATCAAAGCGTTGATAAATGTGTTCGTGAACAAGACGCCCATCAACAGTATTCCGACCTCCTGCCAATTGTCCATTAAGAATTGCAAATCTAACAACAACCCTACCGAAACAAAGAACGTCGCGACAAAGACAATACGAAATGGCTCCAATCTCTCATGAACCCAGTGTGTTTCCCTCGCAGAGTGAACTAGCATGCCCCCCAAGAACGCGCCTAGAGCAACTGGGAGCCCTGTAAACCCAACCAATAAAGCCGCCCCAAAACAGATTAACAAGGCCAAGAAGACCTGACTCTCGGCGTCATTGACAAAGCGTGTTAGAAATGAAAATGAGAACTGGCCCTCTCGCTTCACAAGAACGACCACGACCCCCACACAAAACAAGGCACCAACGCCCTCACTGATAAGCCCTGCAAGCCCCAAATCGTCTCCTGAGAGCGCACTTATGCAAAGCAACATCCCAATGACCGCTATATCCTGAACGATTAAAACCCCGACAACGCCCTGCCCCAATGCACTGTTCAATTCATTGCGATCCTGCAGTAACTTAATCACGACCGCAGTGCTACTCAGACTAATGACAAATCCTAATAGAAGGATTCGGGGAAAGGGCCAGTCAAAAAGATATCCAATAACACCAACAAATAATACGCTCCCCAAAATCTGTAGTAGAGTCCCAAACACCGGAATTTTCCAGCGCCTCAAGAACTCCCTTGGAGATAACTCCATCCCAACAAAGAAAAGTAGCAGCAAGAGCCCAATAGCCCCACGCCTCGACAAAGACTCGTCGTTAGTGAAGACCCCCAAGCCATGCTGACCAAGAATGACACCGCCTAAAATGTAACCAATGGCCGCTGGCTGTCCCAATTGCCTCAAGAGCAATCCTAAAAATAGAACAAGAAAAATAGCCCCAGTAATTGGAACCATCATCGGATCAAGGTGCATTCGTTTCCACTCAGCCTAAAAATGATGCGGCAACCCGCTGACCGGAAAGTTTCAACGGTCACAAACGAGAAGGATGATTTACCAAGAGAGGCCAGCTTCAACAATAAAATTAAGAATGAGAATCTGATGGCGATTCCCTAAATTCTGGAATCAAGCCCGATTTCGGGGGAGAATCACGTTCCCCCCCCATACAACAAACTGTGCTCTTTTCGGTCCCACGCGGCAATATAGACCGCAACGACAACAAAACAAATGGCCGCCGCCAAGAGATCCGTCGCATAGTGGTAGCGCAGGTAAAGTGTCGAGACCAACAAACCTAAGCACGGTCCCAGCATGATCCAAAACCGAGTGCGATGCTCCCGAAAATCAAAGAACAAGAGTGTTGCCGTTATTAAGCCATGGAGGCTCGGAAAGACATCGTAAACGGACGACCCCTCCGCCACCACTCCTCGATTAAGATCCGCTATCAGATAGCCCTCCGGTAAGGGCAAGAAGAGCTCAGGGAACGCGGCTGCCGGCCCGATTGCTGGCACAAGCAGATAACCAACAAAGCCAAGGGCGAAGGCCAAGAAGACTATGTTTCCAAGCCTCTCAATGGTCTTTCCAGTCCACAAGGCAAAGCCGAGAACGCAATGAAAGTAAATGTGATAGGTCAGATAGCAGAGACTAAAAAACTCTGTCCATGCGTCTGAAGACCATGACTGAAAACTGAGAGCGGGCATCTCTGAAAACAACAGCTCATCAATTTTGCGAAGCCCCCCATCTCGAACAGGAAAGCCCAGCGCAGGTGTCATTCGCTCGATAGCCGAATAGAACCAGAAGGTGAATAAATAAGCCATAACCAAACGAACCCGATGAGAGGCCAGGCTCTCCTTCTTCACCAAGTAAAAAACCAAGCCACCATAAGTCACGAAGGTCAAGATTGATTCGAGGACCAATCCGAAGGAGGCCGCCCTCACAATCAATGCGCAGCAGAGAATAAAACCGACCAACAGCAGCGCAAGCTCTCCCCTCCAAGCACTCTTCATCCGGCTGCACCGCCCAAGGGGCTCCGGCGAAAACTCGCGACGATGAAATGCCGCGCAAAAGAAATGTAACCAGGAATGAAGGTCGCTGATTTTGATTTCAAATCAGCGTTGAGTTCTCGATGAAGCGCTGGCAATCGATACCAAGGCACCCGTGGGAAGAGGTGATGCTCCAAATGATAATTTTCATTACACATAAAATATCGAGTTATTGGATTCGACAAGATCGTGCGAGATCCAAGCACCGGATCGTTGGGCTCCGGTAATAGGGTGTGTTGACTCATTCCACGAACGTTGACAAAGCTGTTAATGACAATCATCGGTAGAAGCCAGCCGTAAAGTATGTAGGTCCCAGGTATCGGAGAAAGGTAGATCAGGGCTCCCATCGCGAGGACCATGAGGCTCTCCACGACGATCCATAGTCGGTCTCCGGAACGCCCTTGCCTGAACCCCAGAATAGGGATCATCACAATGTACACTGGATAGCCGACCAAAAGCCTCAACCAGTTCATAATGAAAACCATCCAGGACCAACGCGTGTAATTGGCGTAATGATCCGGGTCACCCTCGACACCCAAAAACTTGTGGTGACGCAAATGAAGAACTTTGTATGCCGAAAAATTTTGCAGGACCGGCCAAGCGCAAAGCGCACCAAGCACATTATTAACGACGCGGGATGGACTCAGGACTGAGTGCACCGCCTCATGAGTAAAGAGGCTGATGCCATGAAGCGCTGCCGCCGCCAAAAATACACACGGGATGCCCGCTAAGACCCGCAAGTTTAGATCCCAGGTATCGATGGACGCTAAGTAAATCGCGCCCGACGCCCCCAATACATACAAAATCGCGAAGCTCACAAAGCGCGCCAGGGAGCTGTGATTGAGGGTCCTCAGTTCCCGCAAACGCTTTTCTGCAACAGCCGGCTTTTCAACGAGGGCAACCATAAGCTTCTCCTATCCTTGAATATCAAGCCGATAGGATAGCCGCCACAGACAAATGAGCAATCTACATTTTAGTTAAGACTTCATTAAGCCACGGTGAATTCTTGGCCCTCGAATGGTGAAGTTCAGGGGCTCTTTATAGTGAGGACGCGGTGATCCCAGAGAGCATCAAAATGGGTGATTCCCCACCGCTCCACGCCGATCCGAGGATCGGCGATGATGACGACCTCGACATCTTCACCGGGTTTCCCGTCCGCAACTCCCATAAACAGAACGGTATGAACCTCTCCCGGAAGCCAACCACACTGGTCCCGAAGTATGCGGAAGAGTTTTTCATTTTTTGCCCGATCTCGATTGAGGCTTACAAAAAGAAGGCAGGGCTCAGTCCTAGCTTTCAATTCCTCACAACTTAGAACCGAGATCTTGGCCTCGCGCCCGGTCAAGGACGTCAATCCAGCCACTAGGTCCTTGTCTTTCGTTCCCGTTTGGAAGTCAGTGTGACAGGCCTCGCCAACCTCCGCTTCCGTCGCTTCTTTGCGAATCCCCGTGACTCTCAGGTAACTTGCTCCTGCAGCCGCCGCGCAACTCTTACGGGTCGGGTGAAGCACTACGCCACCGGGCTGCTCGCGTCCTGGCGGCCAGGAGACGCTCTTTTTGGGTTCACCTATGAAAATATGAAAGGCAACGGAGATGAATGTAAAGAGGACCAGTAACGATCGCCATGACCGACGCTTGCCATAGATAAAATCGACCAAGCCTGGGAGAGCGCCGAGGATCGTGGCGTAGCGAAGACAGTGAAGCCACTGTCCCCAATGAGTATATTCGCTTGTCCAGGGAACAGTTCCCGCAAAGTAAATGAAGAGGCCGAATTGCAACGCCGAACAATATCTAGATAAACGTGCTGCTTTAACGCTCAGGACCCAGCTCAAGGCAAAAGAGCCGGTCGCCATGAGGATCGCAATCAATGTTTCTGTGATCATTGGGCCAATTCTTATCGCTGTTCTAAACTACAATTTCATCGAAGGATGAAAGACCAAGATTAATTGTAGGCACCTCCTGTCAATTTTCCCCTCATAGAATTGAGAAGGGCGCTGTTGAACGAAATCAGTCTAGAGGCATTTGAAACAGAAAAATAGACACTCGCTAAAGCTCAAGAAAAGCCATATGTCCTCAAGTCCGCAATGGACAATCTGCGCTGACTAACTCCGTGTATTTAGGAGCAATACTCTTATGATCCTCACTGTCCATAATGTCCAAATTATTGTCAGTCGAGAACAAGAACAAGACGCCCACGACTTCTATTCCAATGTTCTTGGTCTCCCCACGACTCCCAAGCCAGCAGCCCTAGCAAAAAGAGGAGGTTTTTGGTTGGAGGCAGGGGGTGTATAGGTTCATATCGGAGTTGAAGACCCTAAGCCTATACAAAACACCCGAGCCCACATCGCTTATCAGGTTCAGGATCTGGAAAGAATGCGGAGTCGTTTGGAGAAAGAAGGGATCGCTTGCAAGGACGGCATCCCCATCCCGGGAATGAATCGCTTTGAGATTCGTGATCCTTTTGGCAATCGCGTCGAATTCTTCGAACTAACATAAGGCCCCGTATCGTCACGGCCAGATTGCAATCTGCAAAGGTGGAGACCTGGGGACGCGCTTCTCACAACCCTCGCTTACCCACTGCTAAAGCAGGCATACTGCCCAGTGCCCTCTGGAGATCTAGCCTTCCCAAGCAGGGGAGCATCGTCACGCCACTGCAATGAAACCAGTGAATGCGATCTTCGTTTGAGTCTTGAAGTTCATCTTATCGTCCCCACTTCTTGGACCGTTTTTTCGTGAGCATGCAGATAGCCAGACCAAAGGTCCCGGGTATCAACCGAAGTTACTTGGCTTATGTCCCAGGTATCGACGGAAGTCGCTAATATACTAGCCACAATCGAATAACGCGACCATCTGGTCACCTTTTCAACTGTGCCTTTTTTTACAAGTGAAGAGGTCCAAACGGCCCGGTACTAATTCGGTGATTCTTCCGGAACCCACTCTTTGGGCAGACGAGTTAGGGGTAAATCGCTATACAGTCGGCCACCTATGATGACGTCAGCCCTCAAGCCACCCTTACCCTTAAGAGCTTTCAAGACAGGTCTATTCGTCAGAGCTTCGAGATGCTCGCAGGGATGGCAGAGTCGGTCTCCTCTCAAAACAACCGCGCCAATTTTAAAGTAAGCACCAACCAAGCTATTTAGGTCGACGTTTTCCGTGAGCAAGTTGCGTCGCGCCTCTTCCACAGAAACACGCTGCTCCGGCCCCAGCTCTTCCAAGACCTCCTTTTCAATCAAGGTCACGTGCCGTCCACGACCTGGATAGTTTGAGAAGCAGCCATCCTTCAGAAAGTAACGATCGCCGCTTAAACCGCGCCCAGCAACGGCCTCTATCTCATGAACTCTTCGGAGGGGACGACAGCGATTCTCACTAATGTATATCCCGACAAGCGTGCCAGTTTTTTCACTCATAAGCTCTCTATGTCAACCTTCCGACCATCCAAGTCCAAAAGCGTCGCCCGCTTTTCAGTCGCCCGTAGGATTTGGACCGAGGCCAATGACATTCGCTCCATTCGCTCAGAGA
>JARGOJ010000281.1:0-855 GCA_029210225.1 Planctomycetota bacterium | reverse complement strand
GCGCAAGCTAACATCAGTGCTTTCTTCGTCAGAAAGAGGATAAATCTCAAGAACCAAGGAGCCAAGGGTGGCCGCGAAATGCAATGGTCCCCGACCATGCTTTTCCTCTACGAATTGAAGACCCAGGCGCTCATAGAATTCCTTCAATTCAAGCATTTGCTTTGTCTTCAATACGAGCAAGCTAAGTTTCGCCAATTCCCACTCCCAATGGAAAACGCGGCCGCCAAGGCATTCACGGTTTGCCCACAAATGCCTCGCCTGCCTCGTAACGTCAAAAAAACTGACAGCATAATCAGGAAAAGTAAACGGCCGTCGAAACAACAAAACTAGCCGCGAAAAAGAGCCAAGACATGCAACCTTGTGGATCTTCCATTTTCTTCATCTCCAATATTCAATGTCCAAAAACTCAAGCGAAAAGCACGGAACAAAGCGTCTATACCTTACCCTCTAAATCCCGAAATCTACCGGGAACAGACCTTCATTATCCCCATTTGATTCAAGTGGGACAATGACTTTTCTCGAGTTCCAGAGGTTCCGAATCGACTCTATACCTCGTGTCAAAGCTTGATTCGTCAGAAACTAGACAGCGGACCAAACCTTCCGCCAGCAACAGCCCATCTTCAACTTTCAATCTTGCTCACAAGTCCCCCAAAGCTTTAGACCAACAATCCGAAGGAACAAGCTGACGGAGTGACACGATGCGGATAAGATTCGAGGAATAGAAAGATAGGTGGTCAAGGTGGACGACAAACGAATAAGCGGAAAATTGGTCTTAAAGCAGTCCATGAACGGGGCGCTCTTTATCTCCGCGGTCTGCGTTTTCTTCGACTATCTGTGGAATGCTCACATACCCAA
>JARGOJ010000280.1 GCA_029210225.1 Planctomycetota bacterium | reverse complement strand
CGCTTTCCATATGGGCGCTGTCTTCGAAGCCAAGTGAAGATTGTGATTGTTTTTCCAGATGTAGTTTACTGGTTCATTCTCAGCCGGATAAATCGGTACGTCTAACAATTCAAGCGACCAATCTTCCCAATGCAATTCAACCATTTTCTTAATGATCACTTGCTCAAAGTTTAATTCAGAGAACAGCGAGCACCTTTCCATCTTCTTCTTCGCTTCATTATTGACTAGAAGTGTTCCCAACGGATGGGTGATAGGAGGTATGAAAGGCCCAGTCCGCTCTAATATGAGATTTCCTGGCTTTGGGTCGAAGTTGACCAGTCCATGAACTAAAACATCTCCATAAGATCCCGAATTCCAAAGATCAGACCGTTCCAACATGTAGAACGTTCTTTTCTCTTTTGAGTTCATTTGTTTATTCCTCGGTTTTGGGCAAGGTTTCATCGTGTTTACGACGGTAAGCTCTGTTGGAATGATGTGTTTGAGGTCACAAACGAATTAGTCTACAAGATCCTTCTCGTCCATTGTATAAGCGTCAATGTTGATGCCGAGCCCATAATCACTGCATTCCTCCATGACATCGTGTTCAATAATGAGGTGGTGCCCGAATTTCTGAACGATGAAAAAGCAAGTTATATAGGCTGCCTCAACTCCAGGTATATCGGTCAATTTTTCAATTTCCTCTGGAATGCTATCCAACAAGAATTCAATATGTTCAATGAGGGACTCTGAATACATATGATCGTTGCTACAGAACATCCACACTCCTTGTAGCGCAATTCTCTCTCCACCACCATCAACTATTATTTCACCTTTTGATTGGCTCGAATGGGGTGATTGTTTTAGGATTCTTGTTATCTCGTTTGGATTTAGTTCATCGCCATAAATACAGATGGAAGCATAGGAAGTTGTCTTCTTAGTCACTTAACGCTCCGTTGTTAAGACCCTTGTTGACGACCTGCTTGGATAAAGAATATTAGCAATTTTACAATCGCCCTCGATTCCATTACTTCGCTCTTCAATTTCGCCAAGTCTACTTTCAACTTCCATGTGCTTTACCCTTAATCTAGTGGTCTAAGAGCTTCTTTTTCTAGCAATTTAGGTTTCTTGAGCTCATCTCTCACGGATAGGGCTTGGCGTCCTCGACCATTTGCTTGATCGCCGCTTTCGGATCGGGCGCCTTTGAAATCTCTTTTAGCGCCAGAACGGTCTTCCGAATATCACTGCCGCAGGTCTTGTAAAGGGCCTCGAAGTTGTCGATCTCTTTATTGTAAATGGACATGGTCGAAAGAATGGCATTGTTATACTGCCGGGAACCTAAATAATCGAAGTTCTTTGTTTTCAATTTTCGCATGGTCGTTTTACGAAAGCGCAGCCGCGCCCGAGCAAAGACTTTCTCTCGCTCAATCAATTTCTTGTCAAAGGTCATGTCTTTCTTATACAGCGCTTTAATCTCATTGACTAATTGCTCCGTGAACTGACCGACAATGATCTTGTCGTGCTTCTGATCCATCGCCGCCTTGAGATTTTTGCTATCTCCGCGCTGCTTAAAGAATTCAAGGCTTCCAGCGTAGCCGACAAAAGTCGCGAGGTTCTCATTGAAGGTGATGTCGTTCTCAATATAGACCGTCACGTGGGTTTGCTCGTGAAGCAGCACATCGACGAGGTCTACATCGCTATAGTCCAACATGTTCGAAAGCACCGGGTCGGAGAACCAGCCGAGGGTGCTATAGGCCGAAGCAGGCCAAACCACAACATCATAGCCCTCCTTTTTAAGACGCAAAGCCTCTTCCTTGGCATCCTTCGGGTCGAAAAAACCAATATAGGGAAGATCACCGACGATGGGGAAAGACCAGATATACGGGTCGAGGGAATCCTTGCGACACGCCACAACCGTATAGGTAATGGGCTTGCCTTTTAAGTCGTAAAAAGTCGTGTAATTGTCATTCTCAGTCAGTCCCACTTCATTAAACGCGAACTGCCGAATCTCTTCGACGAGCAAGAGCTTCCTCCGGCGCTCCGGATCGAGCTTGGGGTCTTCTAAGACCGTCGCGATGTCCTGCTTGCCAAAGACAATCTTCGCCTGACCATAGCCCGCTTTTAAGTAGTATCCCATGCGGCATCCAGAGCTTAACAAGCTTAGTGCAATCAATAGGAGAAATGGTAAGGCTCTTATCTGTTTCATACTACTGTTTTTTACCTGTCCTAAGCTTCTTCTTGAGCTCTCGTTTGACCAGGGCCGTCAACTTTGATTCATAGCGCTTTAACACGTCTTCGACCGAAGCCCGCTGGATAGGAACAAGGGCTCTCAGGGCCCAGCTTAACGCTTTTTGGACCATCAGACTCTTGTCTTCAACGACTTTTTCACAAATCAACAAGGTCCTTGCTACATCCCCAGTTCCACCCCGGGATTTTAAGTTCAATGGGATGGTCGCCACCACCGCTGCCCGGCGCCACCATTGATCGTCTGACTGACTCCAACTCACAAGGGTCTTATCCTCCAAGCTCCCTCTTCGCCAAGCTGGCCCCGCAATATTGAGAGAGAAATTGTCAACACAGGCCCAGTTGTCTAAACCTCGTCCGAGGAATTCAACTCGCGCTTTATTCAATGATTGAAAGCTATGGGGAAGCCCGTAGAGCAGCTCGTAAGCCATTCGACGACACTCCGTGTTCTCCAAGGAAACAAGATCGTCGGAGAGTCGATAGAGAAAGTCAGGATCTTCGTTTTTTAATGGCTTCTTAAACTGGCGGAGCACGGCCTGGAAGTCGTCTCGGTAGACCCCAAAGTCCGATTGAGCGCTTGGGCGATGTCCTTGCCTGGAACCTGATCCTCGCGCCTTAAGGGCCTCGTGAATCTGCTGTGCTAAGGCTCGAGGTTTGGTGCTGTCTTTCACCATTACTTGAGCTTCTTCCAGCGCTTCATTTTTCTCATTGGGTCAAATTCGCGGAATGAACCGAGATACAAATGAAGATAGCCTTGACCCTTTTTTCCTTGAATGAACTCCAAGTGATCGAAGGCCCTCTGCCATTCTTTTCTCTGAGCACAATAAAGCGCCGAGCCCAGGCGAACCCAGGCGCTATTCGGGCAGTAACGAACAGAGAGCTTCAAATCACTCTCAGCCCCTGGGTGCCGGGTCAAGACGCGGAGATAGCCGCGCAGCGCACGGGCTGTGAAATTGTATGGTTGTCGCTGAAAGGCGCGCTCAAACCAATTGAGAATCTGCTGAAGTTTATCCCCGGGTCCCTGGGCATTTTCCAAAACTAGAAAACGACTAAATCCCACAAACCAAATCTCCTCAGTACTGACCAACTCACCCCGATTGTATTTATCCTCAATCTTTTGCGCCATGCTCTTGGTGTCAGCGAGGGACTTCCAAGCCTTTGGAGCATTGTTGCGATTGTCAAAGAAGTTGACGTCCATAAAGAAGGCCCAGCCATACTCGCAGAGGGCCTTCCAAGTGCTCTCCGGTGTTCGATTGACCAGCCGCGCCTGGCAGTATGCAGAATAGACTTCAGGGGACTCCGGATTGAGACGGTAAGCTTCATCAATGAGTCGAAAGCTCCTCTTTATGTCTGAAATTCGAAAGTCCTCGGAGGCGTCACAGAGGTCATCAACGCGGGTCTGCTTGGGGTCGAGCATGTCGTTCAGGAATTGCTTCTTCTTTCGCCACTCAGCTGTTTTCTTCAATCTTTGGAGTATGTCAATCTCTAAGCGTCTCGCTTCAATGAATTGAGGAGAGCTTGTTAGGAGGGCTGATAGTTGACTGAGGGCCTCTTTATCCTGCCTTTTGTCTTTGAGCGTCCGAGCGTATGCCAATAAACTAAATGCACTGCTCGTGTCTCTGCTGAGATTCTCCCGCGCCAGAGTTCGGTCATCCGAAGATTGTCCCATGTCCGCCCTGGTGAGAATCCAAAGGGAGACAACATCGGGGACATCAGGGAAGAGCCGCTTTGCTTCGGTCGCCAGCGCCAGGGCATCATTGAATTGTTTTTGGCGTCGTAGCGCGCGAATGGCTAATACCCACGGATCCAGCAGCCAAGGCTCGAGCTTCCGAGCGTGAGCGAAGAGCGCGAGTGCATTCTTTAAATCCTCCGGCTTTTTGTAACGTCGATACAATTCAAGCAACCACTGAGCCCTGCGTGAGAAAGACTGTCCAAGGCTTTGAAGCTCGCGCTCCGTTTTTTTGTGGGAACTCACGAAGTCGCCTTGTTTGCGACTCAGCAGAGGAATGTAATGCAAGAGGATATCCCAAGGGCTCTCCCTGATGGCTGCCTCATACTTGCTCCAATCTCCCTGATCATGAATGGCGTTGTGGACGAGGAAAATAGATTGCAGATTCGGATTCTGGCCCTGGCTTTGGGCGAGGCGAGTTAGATCGGCGCAATGCCTAGATTCTTGATTGCTCTCGCCTTTCCCGAACTCACGCATTTCCAAAGCGAGCCACGACTCCGCTTCGTGACGAAGTAGAGGATCAATGAGCTTTTCTTCATCCGTTAGTGGTTCAAAAGCGTGGCCGCGATCTCCTCCAAACAGCGATCCCAAACGATAGAACTGGGCGTAGCTTTGGAAGTCAATATCAGAGAGAGACTCCCGAGCTTGTC
This sequence comes from Planctomycetota bacterium, assembly GCA_029210225.1. Classification (GTDB taxonomy): domain Bacteria; phylum Planctomycetota; class J058; order J058; family JARGOJ01; genus JARGOJ01. The sequence goes on along the minus strand of JARGOJ010000280.1, from coordinate 4,751 downwards.
TGAAGAATTCAGGGCTCGTTGTGGGAGATTTTAATAGGGCCTGCCATGATTGAATTAAAAGCCCTGCGCTTGTCTTAGAAAAGTCCTTCGGCAGGCGGTCTTGCTGGCTGTTCCCTTCTTCAGCTTGTCCCAAGCGCAGTTGGGCGAGGATGAAGTCCGCCCGGGTGCTTTGAGACTTGGGGAATTGAGCCAGTTGCGCCAGCGCCCTGTTTATTCCATCGGCGCGTCTTGGGCTCAGTAACTCGAATTGAATCCGAGCACGATAATAGGGGCTACTGTTCTTCGGCGCGAGCTTTGAATACAGCGCGTTGGCGCGTTTCCAGTCTTGCTTTTGAGTCAGGGTCCTCGCTTTGAGGGATTGATAAACTGGATTTTTTGAGTCGAGTGTCTGAAGGTTTTGCAGTGCTTTGTCCGGGCGCTTCAAATCCAAGTTCAAGGACGCCATTAAGGCGAGCAATTCCGCTGGAGCGGGGCTCTTTCTCTTCTGTAAGAATTGCTCAATGTCTCGAAGTGATTGGGCCCAGCGCCCGCTCCGCTGATCGAGAGTGACCTGCTCAATCAATCGCTGATCTTGCAGCTCCTGAGAAAGGCTAGGTATCTTCTTTGCCTCGTCCAAGAATTCTCGGGCCTTATTAAATTGGCTGAGGGTCTTAGCAGAGCTACGCCAGGACCGCGCCAGACCAATGAGGCTCTTTCCTTCCAATTCAGTAAAGGACCGCCAGTTCTTTGTCTGCGTTAATGTTTCAAGGTCCGCTGTCTCAAGGCGCATGGCCTTCTGGCGAGTTCGACTGAGAGAGTCATAAGCCGCGGCGAAGGCTTCCCGAGACCCTCCATAGTCCGATTGCCCCTCGCTCTCTTCCCCCTGCTGAACCTTATCCCGAGCGAGAGAAATGGATTTCTTAAGACGCTTGCGGACCTGTTCAATCGCCTTCTTGCGTTGCTGAATGGCCGCTTCTTTTTGTTGAGCCTGGTAAAAGAAATAGCCCCCAGGGACGCCGAGGATCAGCAGTAAGACCAGCATGACAGGGCCAACAATCGACAGCTTGCCCTTTTTTAAGCCCCGAGCGAGGCGCGAAGCCTGGCTCTGACCGTCCACGGAAACATGACCCTCTTTGAGCCAGGTTTCCAGGTCTTTCGCGAGCTCAAGACCTGTCTTGTAACGGTTCTCGGCCTCTTTTTCTAAGCAGCGCCGAATGACGAGCATCAGTCCCGTCTTTAATTGTTTAGACGCAACGGTGATTGGCTGAGGCTCACTGTTTTGAATCGCCTCATAGAGCTGCGGAACATTCACTCCTTTGAAGGGCATCTCTCCCGAGATTAATTGATAAAGAATGACTCCAAGGGCCCAAACATCGCAGCGCTGATCCGTGGTTTTTGTTTCTCCTCGCACCTGCTCCGGGGCCATATAGCCCGGGGTTCCAACGGTGGATCCTGTCTTTGTTAAATCACTCTTGGTTAAGAGTGATTTGGCCAAACCAAAGTCAGTGATTTTAGGTTCGCCGTCTTTAGTGAGGAGGATGTTGTCGGGCTTGAGGTCGCGGTGAAAGAGGCCGTGTCCATGGGCAAATCCGACGGCGCGAGCGACCAGGGAGAGCAGCTCGACCTTATCCTGAATTTCGTAATCGGGGTTGTGGATGACAGAGGCGAGAGAGCCGCCTTCAACAAGCTCCATGGTGTAGTAGAGGCGCTTGCCTTCTTGGCCGGAGTCGAGGAGCTTGATGATGTGGGGGTGGTCAAGCTCTTTGTGGGCTTCAATTTCCCGTTGAAAGCGGGTGAGTTGACGCTCTTCGACGTTCTCTCCGGCGAGCATGACCTTGAGAGCGACCATGCCTTCCCCAGGTCTCTGAGCGCGATAGACGGCGCCCATACCGCCTCGGGCGATTTCTTCAACTATGGTGTAGCCGGCGAGGGTGGAGTCGGCTTCGAGGCCTCCAGAGCCCTTGGCGAGGGCTTTCTTCATGCGACTTTGGTGGCTGTCTTTCGAATTGCTCAGGTGGCTCCCTCCTTGGGAGCCGCTTGGGATGAGATTTTGGGATGCGGAGCCGGAGGCGGAGCTGCGATGTTGAGCGGCGAGATTGACGAGATATTGGATTTGGGATTGGTTGAGGATTTGTTGTTGGATGAGGAAATGTTCGATGGGGACGTGGGACGACGAGCCTGATTGTGTCAGGCGATGATTGAGTATTTGTCGAGCGTAATCAGGGGTCAGGGCGCCTGTTTGAACAGCCCATGAGAGAAACTGCTGGTCTCTTTGGTTAGGGCTGTGGCTATTCATAGACGGTTACTCCAATAATTAATGAGCCAGTTTATTCCAACGGGCCGTTTTTGTCATGGAGTCAAAGACTTTGAAGTGTCGTGCTTTCTCAGCAACTTCAGCGCGGTGGGATGACTTCTCAAGGTAGCTAAAGGCCGCTTTTGATTGAGAGTTTCTAGCTTCTGCGAAGGCCAGGGCAAAGAGGGCTGGCCCATAGTCTGGGCAATAGCTAAGGCACTCTTCTAAAATCGCCCGGCCGCCGTTATCTCCCACAAGGACTCGGACCCAGCCCTGCATAAATCGAACTGAGAGCTTCTCCGGAAAGGCGTGAAGGACCCGGTCGAGTAAAGGAAGTAAATCGCGAATGCTGCTTGGGTCTTTAAAGCCATTCATAACCTCAATATAGCGAAGCAAAATGGTGGTCCAGGTCTCTCGGGGAGTGAGGGGTCTATTGGAGTTACGGAAAGTCTCCATTTGCTTGTAATACTTATCGGGGGGCAGGACATAGCGAATGTGATTTTTGAAGTCGTATTTCGGGTCGTCGAGGAGGCCAAAGTTGTGGAGGAAGATGTCCCCGAGGTTGAGATAAGCTTTGAGGATGTAGCCTTTCCCTTTCTTTGATTTGAAGACCGCTGCTTGCCTTAGGAGACAGTCGGGGTTGTAAGGCTGGAGACCTATGGCGTGATTCACGATCTTTTCGGCCTTCTCGAAATCGTCGGCGACGATTTCTTCAATGCCATCGAGGAGGCCGCTAGCTTTCTCCGGGTCGACCATGCAATCAATGTATTCCTGATCTTCTTTAATGGTTTCAAGCTTGCCGAGTTTTTTACTCGCGATTACTCGGGCTTGGAGCAGGTGGAGTTGATAGCGGTTCTTCTTAAGGGCCCGATTGAGTTGGAGCAGCGCCGTTTCGTGCTTATTTTGCGCTAACAATAATTGAATATGGGCTCGAAAGCTCAAGGGCGTCTCGCCCAGTGTTTTATAGGCTTTGGTAATGAGCTTGGATGCGCCTTGAGTGTCTTTTTTTCGCAGTAAGAAGAGGCCCATGTAAATTTGAGCTTTTGGGTCGTAGGGAGCGAGCCGGAGCCAATGATTGACCAGAGGACCAACTTGTTGAAGGCGGCCACTCTGAAAGGCGAAGCGAACTTGCATTTCGTAGTTCGGCAAGGCCCATGGATCGCGCCTTCGAGCGAAGTCGAGCAGGACGCAGGCGCGGAGAAAGTCATTCTTGTGCTTGAGGCGCAAGGATCTTAGAAACAATGCGCGAGCGTTTTTGTAGAGAATTGTCCCGACGCGGTTGTGGTCATTGATGTAAATCTCGTAGGCCTGATTAATGTCTTCATGGTCTTCGCTGAGATGGGCTTTACTAAAGGCGGTGAGGCTGTCGTTCGGACTGTCTTTGAGAATTCGTGAAGACAATTGTTCGGCGCTTGCTCGTTGTCCCCAACGGGCGAAGTAATGAGCGACGACAGCTCGTTGATAACGGTCTTCTTGATGGTCAGGGGAAGTGGGGAACTTCGTTTCTTCCGTCTTGACTTCGCCTTTTGATTTCCTTTCACTGAGAAAAACATTGGCCAGGCGATATTCAGCGAGGACCCGTCGGGGGAAGGCGTCTTTGACTTTTTTTCCTGCGTAACCCAGAACATCGTAAGCAAGTTCGGCCTTCTGTTTTTTCTGCCGCTGCTCGGCGATATTGAAGAGCCATAGGGTTTCTAGGACAGTCTCTTGATTTGCATTCTTCAATTCCAATAGCTCTTTGAGGACTTCAGAATTGTCCATGACACCTTTGCGGAGGAATTCGGCGAGGATTTGAAAGCCGAGGAGCCGACTGTCTTTTGGGCTTCGACCGCGAAGCTCTTTGATGATCTCTAGGGCGTCAATCGGGCGACTGTGAAAGAGATAGCTCTCGACTATTTTCTCGGCGATGTGAGTTCTAGTTTTGTCCTTCTTCCATTGGTTTTTGGCGAGGCTGAGACCGTCGGCAAATCGATGGTTGGATTGATGGAGATAGGCGGAAATCAGTCTTCCCATGGCTTCAGGGGATGTCTTCGAGGCGGACATCAAGCGACCCAGAGAGGCCTCTAAATCGTGCTTTAATTGAATCTGGATAGACTGACGATTTAGGAAGGCCTGGGTGTTCTTTGGATCTTTTCGAAGCACTCTCTCGAAGGATTGAAGGGCTGGAACCAGAGAGCCCTCGGCGACGTAGAGCTCTCCTAAAAATAATTCGGCTTCCGCTGTGAGTGCCCCATATTTGCGCCAGCCCATAAGCGCACGACGCGCTTGCTCATAACGTCCGAGGCGGTATTCAAGGCGGGCGATTTGGAATAAGCGCTGTTTTTCAAATTTGGGTTCTTGGAATTCTTTGAGCCGGGTAAGCAATGACTGAAGCTCTGTTCGGTTGATTTGGGTTTGGTCGAGGGTCTTGGCAAGATTAATCAGAGCCTTGCCGCGGTATTCCTGGAGAGTTTTGTAAGTCTTACTCTCTCTGAGAATG
>JARGOJ010000279.1 GCA_029210225.1 Planctomycetota bacterium | reverse complement strand
CGATTTGGTCGAGGGCGCTAGTTGAGATGACTGCCTCGCCTTTAGGGGTCGCGCCTCCAGTGAGAGAAGATTGGGCGCCGATGACGAGAACGCTCGAAAGTTCTTTGATGCCGTGGACGATCTGTCCTTCTGTCTTGGGAACGAGGACTCGGGTTGTGTTGCCTCCAGGAGTGCTCGCGGCGTCTTTGAGATACGAGCCTACGTCGTCTCCTAAGAGTGTCCTTGAAGCTTCTACAGCGCCTTTGGGGGGGCGAGACTGAATGATATGTGTCATAGGAACCATGCCGGAATTAAAAAAAGGCCAGACCTATTGGCCTGACCCTAGTGTTTGATTTTGGAGAATCGCTTTTATGAGCGACGACGGAGCGCGAGGAAGCCGAGGAAAATCAGTGGTAGTAGGTTTCCAAGGCCGCCAGCGAAGTCGACAGGAGCGGCGCTCACAGAGCAGCCACCGCCGCCACCGCCACCGCCGCCACCACCACCGGCGGGAGCGGGTGCTGGGCTTGGTTCGGGAGCGGAGCTTCCGGTGATTGTGAGGGTCATGGGGAGCATATCGAACTGACCGTCGGGATTCTCAACGCGAACTTCGTGGGTGCCTGTCTCAATGGCGACGTTGAGGAGTGAGAATTGGAGTTCGTTGGGGGCGACGGCTGTGGCGTTATCGATGATTGTGTTGCCGATAATGACTTTGAGGCCGTCGACGAAGTTGGTTCCGAAGATCGAGACGATGGTGTCGGTGCTTCCGTCAACGTTATCTGGACTAATGTTTTCGGCGGTTGGGGCTGGAAGAATGACTTCGAAGCCGCCAGTGAGTACGACGCACTCGCCGGTTGTGTCTCTGTCAACTTGGAAGGAATAGAGCCCAGGGATAGCGTTTGCGGGGATCGTCACGTCGAGGGTCACGAAAGTTCCGAATGCTCCCGATATCACAACATTGCTGACGTTGAGGTCAGGGCTTGAGAGTCGGATATTGTCGCTCTGGCGAAGGTTGTCGGTTGCGAGGGTGACGTTCACGGTTGTTCCAACAACGCCGCTGGTGCGTGATGTTGAGGTGATATTCATGGGTTGTGGTTGTGCGGGATCGAAGGTGTTGAGGGTGCCGAGGTCAACCGCGAAGCCGTTTCCTGGAACGAAGCCCGTGGGGTTTTGAAAGCCTCCGTAGTAAGTTGTCCCGAAGTCGGTGTCGACGCGGAGGTTACTGATTCCTGTGGAGAGGTTGTTGGCAACAACGGGGCCATCTAGAGGCTCGGCGTAGACGCGGTAGGACTTTTGACTATCGAGGCCGGAGAGAACAAAGGTTCCGTCGGCGTTGGAGACAGTCGTTGCGGCGACGGAGCCGTCGTCGTTTTGTGCGACAACGTGAGCGCCTGACTTATCGTTCCCACTATTCACAATGCGTCCTCGAAGTTGGGCGTTCATTGCGTTGAGCGCGGGGTAAGCGGCGGTCGCTGCAGCGGCGTCATCGATCTCAAGGGATCTTTGGAGGAGGTTGTTTTGGAGGGCGAAGGGGACCATTGTGGCGCCGAGCACAGGGCTGTGGTCGAGGCCAATGAAGTGTCCGACTTCGTGGGTGACAACGCTTTGGACGTCGAAGGCGTTCGCTTGATTGGTCGTTGAAAAGGTGTGGTTTTGGGCGTTGAGGATAATGTCGGCGTCGGTGATTTGTCCCTGCCCGGTGAATTCAACGGGGGTGACGGCGACGAGTCCTGAGTTGCCGAAGAAGCCGGTGCTGTTGTTGGAATCGAACATGACAGTGTGAATGTTGTCCGAGGTGTAGTCGGCTCTGTTTTTGGAGCCTTGGTTTGTGTCTTCGGTAAAGCTGATCCCCGATTCTGGGACCGCTTCCCAGCTTTGGAAGGCTCGTCGTACGGCGCCTTCGTAGGATGCCTGTGTGATTCCGTTGACGGTGCCGTTGGCGATCACAAAGGAGATGGGTTGGGTGTTGCCGTTGGGCCAGAAGAGCTCGCTGCCATTGACGGAAAGTCGGACGAAGGCGTAGCTGGTGCCGCCGATTGTGGCGGCGAGGAGGCCTATGACGAGTAGGAATGAGTTCCTAATGAATGATTTTGAGACTCTACAGCGATTTAAGCACATGATTTCTAACCTTTTCAGCGACTTCTATTGAGGACAGGGGGCGTCTAGACTCGGCGGTTACTTCTTTTTAGGAACCAGAGCTTTGACGACCTCGCCTTTGAGGCCAGAAAGTAGAGACTTCTTATTTTGGTGGGCGCTTGTAGGTTTGCGGGTGTCGGCGTCGAGGAGCTCGAGCTTCTCCATGTGGCGAGACACAACTTTTTCGTTTTTGCTTTGGTCGAGCTCGACGTGATACTTGCCCTGAGCCAAGCCAATCGTGAAGCAGCAACCGTTGACTGGGTTGGCTTTGTCGAGAAAGATAACGACCTCTTCACCAACGTTATAAGTGGCGGCTCCGGCGATAAAGTAACCGCGGTTTCCGACCTTGCCACCCAACTGTTTAAAGGTAACGGTCTTTTCAGACTTGCTGTTCTTCCAAGTCTCAGTGACCTTAATCTTATATTCGGTGTAGATTTGCCGACTATTTTCGGAGAGCGGTCGACTGACTTTTGACTCCACAACGCCGAAGACAATCTTATTGGCGCGGGCGGTCATCTGCTGTGTGTTGAACTTCAACACCGTGGCTGACCTTGTCTCTTGCGTGAAAAGTAGCAAGCAAAGGCCAAGGGTTCCGGCAATTAGAAGACCCTTTTTCATCTCGTCTCTCCCATATTTCGCATAGCGAAAATCTTTCTCTTCCCAACACCTACATAAGTCTGTAAGCATCAAAAAAGCTTGCCTATTAAGCATCGAATAGCATGCCAATATCAAGTCTAATCCCGAAGGAAATCCCACAAGAGCTTAGTCCTTAAGCCAAATTAGGGTTTTCCTGGGACCCGTGGGTTTTGCCCCGTGAAAATCTCTTCCCCTATCGTCTCTTTGCTCGAAGTCATGAGACGAAAAGCTAAGTTCTTTTTTACGCCAAGGTCTTCGGGCGTCAACAAAGGTTGACGGCTGAGGAATCCATCGCAAAAAGGCCGGACATCCATCGTCCTGGAACTCTAAACGCAAGAAATTTGTAAGGGGTTTCGGAGCAAGCAGTCACGTTAAACAAAAATTCGCCCGGCGACGATTTCTGCGAGGCTCGCGGCTTTTTGTTCGCCATCGACCAATCGAAATTGTCGCCGTGACGATGGGCATGCGCTCACGAGGGTCGCGTTTTTGTGTCCTTCGGGGGCCTGATTCAGACATTGCCGGGCGACTTCAAGGGAGGATTCTGGGTGGGTCCAGCGATAGCCTGCGCCGGCTCCGGAGCATAACGAGTGCTCTTTCTTGTCAGCCATCTCCCGAGGCCAGATCCCGGTGACCGCAGAGAGCACGCGCCGTGGCTCTTCGTAGTAGCCGAGGCGACGCCCCATAAAACAAGCATCGTGATAAAGAATGTCTTGATCGGTCGACGCGTCTGCTTCGCAATCGCCTTCGACTTTGGCGTTGTCTTCCGCTGAAGCCTTCTCGGCGGCCTGCTTTTCCTTGCTCCAGCGTTGGAGGCTCTCCCGATGCTCATCGAGTTCGACAGCCATAGGATGAGAGGGCGGCAGCTCCAAACCAAGGCTTGGGTAGACAAAGCGGAGAAGCCAGGCGCAAGTTGGCGAGGTCACGATTAAGCGCTCGGCGTCTTTGACCCGAGCGAAGTAGCGCTTTGCTTGGTCTTCGAATTCGTCTTGGAGGCCCATCTCATAGAGCGGATAGCCGCAGCAACCCGGGGCGACGACGTCGAGCTTTTCGCCATGAATCTTGTCCATGACGCGAACGCTCGCCTTGACCTCCGGCGCATCTCTAGCCACAGAGGCGCAAGACGGCGCCAAGGTCACTTGGCCGTTCGCTGATTCCTTAATGGTGCTGGAGAGGTCGCCGACTTGCCGCTTCAACTCATCCTTGAGATCAACGCTATACGGACTGCCGCAGCGTTGATACTTCTCCTTGAGATCGGACACCGATTCGGGAGCCACTCCCGCCTGAACGGAGCGTTGTCGAGCTTCTCGAAGGGGGGAGTCAACCGCGACGTCATGGCGGCAGGCCGAGCGACTGTTGAGACAGCCGGTGCATTTATAAAACGCCGTCGCCGCGCTCTGATCGAGGGGAACATGCCCCTCGGCAGTCCAGAGCGCGAGCTTCATTTTAAAGGTAGGAACCGCTGGCTCAATGGCTTCTGCCTGAGCGACCGGACAGCGCGAACGACATAGGTTCGCGCAGTAATGACAGGTCTCTAGGGCTTTACGATGCTCTGAGCTCAATGGCTCCATAGGGCTTTCTTCTCTCTAAAGCGCTCTGAGGCAAAGGCTCAAAAAAGACCCTTGTGGCAAGGACTCAAACGCTAAAGCTGTTCCCGCATTCGCAAGATCCAGTTGCCATAGGATTGTTTATCTTGAATCCGGCGCCCGTCAACGCATCGACATAGTCAATGTGAATGCCGGTGAGGAAGTTCTTGCTCTTCGGATCAACAACGGTCTTGAATGTGGGGAAGTCAATGACCGTATCATCGGTCTTGGCTTCGTCGATGGTCAGGTTGTACGACAGACCATTGCAACCGCCGCCTTCAACTGCCACGCGAAGCACATAGCTCTTGTCTTCGCCGGTTTCTTCTTTCTCAAGTCCAATAAACTCAACCACTTTTTCGCGGGCGAATTCACTCATAGTAATAATCGACATCTTTAAACCTCCAAATTAGACTCGTCGCTTTGTTTCCGAGATTATAGCGGTCATTTTAATCTTGTCTCGGGGAATTCGATGACAAGTTCACTCCGCCTTCTTAACGAGCTGCTCCAAACCGGGTTCCGGGCCCATGACAATCAGGGTGTCTCCCGCTTGAATTATGGTCTGGCGCGAGGGGTTGAACTCCATCCGTCCGGTGCTTCTCTTGATAGCCATGACAATGACATTGAGGGCACTAATCCCGCTCGATTGCAATTCGATCCCCGCCAACTCTGAGGACGCCTCGACCAAGATCTCCTCGACCTGCACATCAAGCTTGTCACTTTGCAGGACAAACTCCATGAAGTCAACAACCGCAGGCTTTAAGATGGCATGCGCCATGCGAAGCCCGCCGATCAGATAAGGGCTGATAACCTTGTTGGCGCCCGCACGAAGTATCTTCCGCTCGCTCTGCTCATTGACCGCTCGGGCCAAAATATAGAGACCTCGGCTCATTTCTCGGGCCGTCAAAACAATAAAAACATTCTCGGCATCCGAAGCAACCACCGAGACTAAACCCCGGGCCCGCTCAATTCCTGCGCGCTCAAGGGTCTCTTCCTCCGTCGCATCGCCGACCAAGTAGATGACATCATCCTCTTCTAAGTGCCGAAACTCCTCGTCGCTCTTCTCGATGACCAGGACATCGACCTGGCTCTTGATCTCGCGACAAATCATGCGGCCCATGCGGCCGTAACCGCAAATAATGAAGTGATCCTTCATCCGGGCAATTTGTGACTCCAAAGAACGCCTCCCCAAAATTCTGGCGATTCCACCCTCGACCAATAACTCCACAAAACTCGCGGTCGCCAAACTGACGCTTAAGAAACCGTTCCCCAAAATGCCAATCATGATGGCCTGGGCTGCGAAGCTCCTCGGATAGTCATGACCATAGCCAACGGTCGTGATCGTCGTAAAAACAAGCCAGAAAGATTCCCAAAATGTTCGGTCGACTTTATCGGTGATGTCGAGTAGGAAGGCGCCGATGACAGTGGTCGTTAACAACCACGCAAGGGCGAGGCGAATACGGAAGCCTGGCCCCCACTCTGGTCGCTGGAGGAAAGAAAAAAGCCGCTTCCAAACCGATCGTTTCTTAATTTTCCCGAATCTGCTCAAGCCTACTCCTCGTCGCAAGGCATAGCGATGGCCTTATTCGAACCTTGCTAAAGGGGAACATACCCCGAGCAAGTTGCCTAGGAGAAGTGCCAAGCTGACCGTTCCGGGTATTCCCGTAAAGATTTGCCCGGTTATACTTTGCCCCCCTAAATTCGAATGTTGAGGTAGCCCTATGACAAGCTTGACGACCGCAAAAACAATCACCCATATTTCATGGTCCCCAGAGAGCGGTGATAACACCATTCTTTATCTGGAAGACCGCGAAAATATCATCGTTCAATCCGTCAAAGGATCGAAGAAGACCGTAGCCCAGGGTTTCGACCCCGTATGGCTCGGCAATAAAAACATTGCCTTCGTGAAGGACCACGAAATCTGGGCTGTTGGCAGCGATGGAAACAACGCCCGCAAGCTCTTCGATAAAAACGCTGGCTTCGCCAATACTGGCAAAGGCGCTCCTCTCGCGACCAAAGACGGGAAAAAACTCCTCGTCACGATTCGCGATGTGCAACGAACCCAATCGAATTGGGTCCCCGACGCTGCCTATCCTGTTCGCCACTTCTACGCCATCGGAAACCCCGACAGCAAAGAGTTTACCCCCATCAACAGTTGGGCCTACGGCGGGAAAGCCATGTGGTTCAACGACGGGGAACGCTTCGCTCACCACGAATTCGACGCCACTGGGGGCGCTCAACTTCACATTAATAAGATTGATGGCGAAGAAATCGGGACCTATCGCGGCTACCTCCCCAAGCTTTCTCCAGACGGCAAGCGCATCGCATGCGTGACCCACGCCTTCGACGCGGTCCAGGTCATCGATGTGGAAAAAGGTGGCGAAGACGCTGTGCAACGCATCGAACTACCAAAAGACCTCGCTGGCGGACGCTTCAATAACCCAGTTGTCTGGCTCGACGATGAGCGCCTCTTGATTGAAGCAAAAGGTGTGATTCTTGAGCTCTTCACCGACAAGAAGAAAAGCGCGGTTCGCCGTGTGAAAATCGAAGTCGCCCGCCGTGGAATTCCCACGATGGCTATTTCCGCCGACTGCAAGCAAGTCGCTTACGAAGGCAAAAAAGACGGCCAGTCCGAAGTCATCGTCGTGGACGTTGCCGATTGGTTAGGGAAAACTCTCCCCGAGCCAAAAGCGGAAGAAGTCGAAGAGTAAAGTTTCGTCCTCGTTCCAGAAAAGAGCCCGGCGCCTATGTCTGATACTTTCTACTTGAATGGTGAAGGATCGCTCACGGTTGGCGACGTCGTTCGCCTTGCCAGAAACCCTTCGGCGAATTTTCAACTCTCCAAAGACGGCGAGGGCTTTGCTCGGATGAAGCGAACCGCGACCTATATTCAGGACGCGGTCGCCATCGGTCAAAAGCATATCAACGACACCGATGAAGGGGAGCGACGCCGGCACTTAATCTACGGCGTGACAACGGGTTTTGGTCACAACAAGAACAAGCCTCTTGAGTGCTTGGACTCCGCTCGGAAGCTCCAACGGAATCTGATCATCAGCCACGCGGCTGGAGTGGGTTCGAACACCGACGAGCATGATCTCTCCAACTATTTCTCCGCAGAAATCGTTCGTGCGCTGCTCCTGATTCGCGCCTCTATGTTCCTCCAAGGCTACTCCGGCGTCCGCCCGGAGCTAGCGCAGGCCCAAATAGAGCTGCTCAATCACAATATTATTCCGCTCATCCCAAAGAAGGGCTCCGTCGGCTCCAGCGGCGACCTCGCGCCCCTCGCTCATCTCGCCCTCGTTCTTATTGGAGAAGGGCACGCCCTGGTTGATGGCGAAATCGTCGACGGAAAAACGGCCCTCAAGAAAGCAGGACTCGAACCCTACGATCCAACATACAAAGAAGGCCTGGCCCTCACCAACGGCACCACTGTGAGCCTCGCCATCTCCCTCTTTGTTGTTCATGAAGCCAAGAAGTTATTGCTCGCCGCGGACACGCTCACGGGAATGAGTCTGGAAGCTATTCTAGGCCCGACGAGAGCTCTGGAACCTTTTGTTCATAAGCTTCGGCACCATCCCGGGCAAATCCAAAGCGCCCAAAACACTCGCCGCGTCATTGAAGCCAGTAAGCTCATCAATAAATCAGGCGAGGTTCAAAGCCTCTACTCAACTCGTTGCTCTCCCCAGGTTCACGGCGCTGCTCACGATACCTGGCGTCACTGTGCGTCCGTGATTGAGAGAGAACTCAACGCGGTGACCGACAACCCTCTCTTCGACCCCGACCTCGATATCTCGACGACCATCGACGGCGGGGAGCTTTGCGCCTTTAATGCCTTCTCAGCCGGAAACTTCCACGGCGAACCCCTTGGCTTCGCGATGGACTTCCTCGCCATCGCCATGGCCGAAGTCACGAGCATGTCCGAGCGGCGCATACAAATGCTCTTGGACGCTCATCACAACGGCGATCTTCCCCAAGATCTAATCCCCGGACACGGCCTGAACTCGGGCTTTATGATCTTGCAATACACGGCCGCCGCGCTCACTTCAGAAAATAAAGTGCTCTGCCACCCAGCCTCCGTCGACAGTATTCCGACGTCCTCGAACGCCGAAGATCATGTCGCAATGTCTCCTCATGCAGCTCGCAAAGCCCGGGAGGTGGCGAATAATGCCTTCTCTGTGCTTGGCATTGAGTTACTTGCCGTCACTCAGGCGCTATGTTTTCGCACGGGGCGCGTCGATTGGCCCAAGGCGATTCAAGCGTCGAATCCCCTCACCGTGGCGGACGCCGATCTTGGCAAAGGCACCCGGGCTGGTTTTGCAGCGGCCTTAAAAGCCCTCGGTGATGACGGACAGGAATTCGAGCCTTTTGAGAAGGACGAACGAGTCCCCGCGCCCTACGCTCGAAAGGCCCGGGCATTGCTCGAAGCCGACTTTGTCGATCAAGTTTCAAAAGGCTGTCAGGGCCTTCACTGCCTCCCCGAATGAACTCATAAAAAATAGTTATAAGGACACCCCGCTCATGGGCGCCGACAAAAAGCCAAAGAAGAAACTCATCCCCGCCAGAACCCTCAGCGGCTTTCAAGACCTGCTCCCTGACGAGGCTCTGGCCTTTCACGATGCTCTCGACAAGATCACGAGCGTCTATCGTCGCTATGGTTACGGCCCCATTGACGCTCCCTGTATTTATCTCTACGAAACCCTCGCGGGAGAAGCAGGAGATATCGATAAGCAGCTCTATCGCTGGACTCAAGGCTCCAAAGATGTCGCTCTGCGCTTCGATCTCACCGTGCCATTAGCCCGCTATGTCGCCGCCAATGAGCAAAAACTGACCTTTCCCTTCAAGCGTTATCATTGGGGTAAAGTCTGGCGCGGAGAGTCCGTTCAGCAGAAGAAGGGGCGCTATCGCGAGTTCTACCAACTCGACTTTGACATCGTCGGCACCGAGAGCCCGAGCGCCGACCTCGAAGCGGTGCTCGTCATTCACGATGCGATGCTCTCCCTCGGCCTCGAAAAATTCACCATT
>JARGOJ010000278.1 GCA_029210225.1 Planctomycetota bacterium | reverse complement strand
ACCAGGCATGACTCGCTCAAAGCGGCGACCCGCTTGCACAACACAGGCCTCTGTCAGCGCGTCTCCTTTGGGCAGAGGCGCCGGGCTCTCTTCGAGAAGCAGGTCTTCGTAGTAGAGACGCTCTCTGGCAGACAAGCGCTCGTTCTCTTCATCGAACTCAATATCAATCGACTTCCGGATCTTGTCCGCATCCAACCAAGAACGTTCCACTCCCGACGCCATTCGCGCCCAAGCTTCCTGACGGCCCCCGTCAATATCGAGACATAGAAACAACTCCGCGTCCCAAACCCGACTCTGCTTCGATAAGCGAATACCCCGTCCTCCAACCATCCGCGCTTTCTCGCTCTTGGCCTCTCTGCGTCGGGCCACGCGATCAGGAAAAGCCGCCAAGAGCGAACGAAGCACCGCCTCGTCCTCATCCAAGCCCGACTCTTCGACACTGATGCTCTTAGAGAGTCGACGCAGATTTTTTAGATACTGTCCCTGCAATTTGAACAGGGTCCTCGCGGCGCCCTTATGAATCGTTCCCAAATCGGAGTGCCGAGTTCGAGACTCCAAAAAATCTTCCAAACCCTCAATTTGATCGAGCCAGTCCGAGCGAGAATGCGATTTGATCGGACGATCACGATCCCGTTGAAACGGGCTTCGCTCTGAAAGAATGGCCGCCCCCAAGGCCACCCGTTCACTCTGCCCCAGGCGCACCCCTTCAATCAAAAGTCGGCCCAAACGAGGTTCCAGAGGCAACTTCAATAACTGACGACCAAGATCCGTCAACTCTCGCTTCTCATTGACTGCGCCCAGCCTTTGTAAGACCTGTAGCGCTTTCTCTAAAGACGCTTCCCGAGGTTTATCGAGCCACGGAAACTCTTCAAAAGACTGTTCCCCTAGTCCCAAGAGGATCAGCAATGTCTGGCTTAACTCAACTCGGAGTAACTCTGGCTCTTGCTGCTTAGGACGGGAGCGTTGCTCGCTCTGACTCCAGAGCCGAATGCAAACTCCCGGAGATAATCGTCCGGCTCGCCCGGCGCGTTGATCGGCGCTGGCCTGAGAGATTCCCTGTAGGTCCAGTCGATTCAATTCCAGTCCATTATCGAAATTGAGCACCTTCGCAAATCCCGAGTCGACCACTCCAGTCACTCCCTCCACAGTCACGGAGCTCTCTGCGACATTTGTTGAGAGGACAACTTTCCGCCGATTCCCAGCCTTCAAAGCGTTGTCTTGTTGCTCTGGAGACAACTCGCCATGGAGAGGATAAACATCGAAATTCCCACCGCTCAGGCGATCTTCGCACTTCCGAATGTCTCCTTTGCCCGGAAGAAAGACGAGCACGTCTCCATTGGTCTCCTCTAAAAGTCTATCAACGGCGATCTCAACGGCGTCTTCAAGGCGATCCCGGGGCTTTCGACTTTGATATTTAATGTCGACAGGGAAGAGTCGACCCTCACTCTCCACCATTGGACAATTCGATAGGTGGGCTGAGATTTTTTCCACATCTAAAGTCGCGGACATCACGACAAGTTTTAATTCAGGCCGCACTGTTTCCTGAAGCAGACAAGCCATGGCAAAGCCCAGGTCGTTGTCCAATCCGCGCTCATGGAATTCGTCGAAGATAATGACTCCAACATCTTCGAGAAATGGATCCCCTTGTAGTTTACGAATGAGCATTCCGGGAGTCATAGCGATCACCCGTGTTTTTGAACCGCAGCGACGGTCAAAGCGCACTTGATAGCCGAACTGTTCTCCGAGGGATTCCCCGGCTTCCTGGGCCATTCGTCTCGCCGTTGCCCGGGCCGCCAAACGGCGAGGCTCGATGACCAGAACAAGACCGTCTGTAAGTCCTGCTTTGAGGATGGCCGGTGGGACTCGGGTTGTTTTCCCAGCTCCCGTCGGGGCTTTTAGGACAAGATTTGGCCCCTTCTTCAACTCAGAAAGGAGAGTCGGAAGCACTGAATTGATCGGTAAATCCACTGGTTCTTTAATGTGTCCTCGCTTTGCAAGCCCGAAGAACTGGTGTTTTGTCCAACGAAACACCGCCGATAAAGGTTCGGCAATGAGCGTCCAGTATTCAAGAAGCGAGTGTAGGAGAACTAAGAAAGCTCAGAGATACAAGCATCCCTCTAAGTTTTGCGGCTAAGATTTAACCTCGAACACTTCGCTTGAGGCCAGCTCGAAGTACAAAATCAGTTCTCGTTTTTCAAGCCTGACACAAGCTCAGCCATAGGGCTCGACACAGGGGCCGCCTTCAGCGAATAAGTGATTGTCTGACCGGCCTGTTTCTCTATGCTTCCCCAATCGGCAAAAATAAAGCCGGAGCCAATCGTTAAAGCCACTGCCACGGCCGCACAAAGAGCTGTTTTCAACGCTTCACACGCTGGATTGTGATATTTTGATTGGTCATGAGCCATGGGAAATTCTCGCTCGTTTTCTCAGTGTGCCTATTGAGAGTCTTGGTCATTGGCAACTGTTACGAAAGAACTTGGGAAGAGGTTTGATGCTATGATAAAAAAACGTGTTCTCGTCGTTGGAGCGGGGATATTTGGCGCGAGCACGGCCCTGGCACTCTCAGACGCGAACTATGACGTTGTACTCATTGACGCGGGTCCTATTCCTCATCCTCTCGCGACAAGCACCGACATCAGCAAAGCCTGCCGTATGGAGTATGGCTCCGACTTAGTTTATATGGAACTTATGGAGGAGGCTTTTCTAGGTTGGGATCGCTGGAATAAGGAGTGGCAAGAGCAAGGATTAGCTCCGCTTTTTCATAAAGCAGGGATACTCTTCCTCACAACAGAGCCTATGAGTCCCGGTTCTTTTGAGTTAGATAGTTTCACGGCGCTAAGAACCAAGAACTGGAATCCTCAAAGACTCAGTCCCAGTCTTCTAAAAGAGTCCTTTCCAGCATGGTCTGAGGGTGGCTTTCAAGATGGCCTTTTTAATCCTCAGGCTGGATTCGCCGAAAGCTCAAAGGTCGTTCGCAGATTGATCGAAATGGCGAAGCGCAAGGGAGTCGAAGTCCTTCCTAATTGTCCGGTTAAAGAATTAATGGAAACTGAAGTCGCTGGTAAGAAGAAAGTGACAGGGGCGCGTTGCTCCACAGGGCAATCTTTTGAAGCCGATGAAGTGATTCTATGCACCGGAGTTTGGACGAAGCGCCTTTGCCCAGAGCTTGACCAGTGTTTTAAGATTTCCAGTCACCCTGTCTTTCATTTCAAATTGCCCGAGCGTCACCGCGAATTCTTTAGTCGAGAGCGCTTTCCAGTCTTCGCCGCGGATGTTACCCAGACTGGGGTCTATGGTTTCCCAGTGATCGACGGGATCATTAAGATCGCAACCCACGGACTTGGACAGCTCGTCACCCCCGATTCTCCTCGCGAAGTCAGTCAAAGTCAGCACCGGACCCTCCGAAATTTCCTAAAAAAATCAGTTCCTATGTTAAAAGACGCTGAATTAGTCGAGAGTCGACTGTGCTTCTATTGTGACACTCAGGATGAAGATTTCTGGATTGCCAGAGATCCAGCAAGAGCGGGCCTAACAGTCGCAACCGGAGGCAGCGGCCATGGCTTCAAGTTCGCGCCAATCTTGGGAGATATAGTCTTGAATGTCATAGACGGACAGCAATCCTCTTGGACAAAGAAGTTTTCCTGGCGGCCAAAGCTTCGACAAGAGATGGGAAATGAGGAAGCGAGGGCTCATAATCAAGAGTAATGAAGTGGCTGAAGGCTCAGTCACAAGTTTCAATGTTATTGAAGAAGGAGAAATCAATGCTCCGTTATAGCTTCTTTGCCATCGCCCTGGTGACCCTGTTGGTCGCTCCAGCCCTGGCCAAAGACGATTTCAAAAGAGAAGGTAGCGCAGCCCAGCGCGCCAAAAAAGATCCCTTAGAGGGAAAAGCCGCTCCAGCCCTCTCAGTCAAAGATTGGATGAACACCGGTGGCAAAGCTCTGAAGCTGTCCGAGCTCAAGGGTAAAGTCGTCGTCCTCGACTTTTGGGGCGTCTGGTGAGGACCCTGTCGTGGGGCGGTGCCCCACCTCAATAAACTGCACGAGAAATACAAAGATAAGGGTCTCGTAATCATTGGAGTCCATTCAAAAGCGGCCGCTGAGAAAATGGCTGACTTCGCAAAGAAGAATGGAATTAAATATCCAATCGTCATTGATGACGGCGATAAAACTCGCAGAAAATATGCAGTTGATTCCAATCCTGACTAGTACATCATTGACCGGGCTGGCATCCTACGGGTGGCCGACTTGTCCAACGCCGAATTAGATCGCGCAATTGTCGCGATGCTCGCGGAGAAGGCCCCTAGCAAGTCAAAGAAATCAGGGAAATAATCGCGACGCGCTTTCCAAAGTCAAAAGCTGAAGACCAGCGTATCACTAAATCAGAGTTCCGCTGAATCAAGAAGGCGAGTGCGAACGCACTCGTTTATGCAATTTTGGGGAGCTCTAACCAATTCCACAGTTATGTGGACATGTGGACAGCCTCGGTGTTTTGAATTATGCAATAGCCTTGAATGAAGATCCAAAGTGGTGCAGGGGTCGACCCATGTGTCGACCCGTCACAGTATTTGCTTGACGCGCTCAACCAGTCAAACATGATTTTGTTCAGTGGCCTGCGGTGACCAGTGATACACTTTTTCCAATTCAAAGCACTTTTTTTGTAGTGAACTAAATCTCAATAGTTAGGTGAAACTGGTTGATTAAAGTTGACGATATTATAGAGGGGACTGTGACAATCGCCGAATCTTTCGGCGCTTATGTCGATTGCGATGGTATCCAGTTTCTCATACCTCTTCATGAACTCAGTTGGATTCCGTTGGTAGCCGCTACAGACGTTGTGAATATCGGTGATCGAATTTCACTTATCGTCGATCGACCACCCTCGATGTCGAAGCAATTCGCCGGCCCACTTGGTTCAGTGCGGAGAATGCACCCTGAAAAACATCCTTGGCATGACCCCTCGGTGTACTCCGTCGGTACTGTCTTCATGGGTGTTGTCTACAATCCTTTATCGTACGGCGTGTTCATTCGGCATCCTCTCCAAGCATTGGCGTTGCTTCACTTTGAGGATTTTGATCCGACAACGAAGACCCTTTGTCAGGGCGATACTGTTGAGGTCGTCATTACCCATTTGAACGTTGAAGAGCAGGATATTCGTGTGCGGCTCAAATGACACTGTGTGAATCGTTGATGATCTGGGCTGGGTTTCAATGCCGAGAGGGAAACATGACGGAAAAATCGTATTCAAGAATCCAACCTGGAGATGTCATTATTGCCAAGGTCACAAAGATGATTGACTGGGGGATTATCCTTAAGTATCAAGACTTAGTTGGCGTTCTGATGCTGCCAGAGGTCTCTTATTATGACACGCCTATTGGAGAGGTAGCAGAGGTGGGACAGCCTTTGAAAGTCTACGTGATAGAGGTTATTGACGACGATAAAGTTGACTTTTCTGCTTCTTTGATCCGCCTTACTCCAGAGCAAAACCCATTCACAGATCCAGCGATTTTGTTTTGTGGGATGGTTTTTGAGGGAACAATAACCCATATAGGTTTTAACTTTAGCCTTGTCCGTCACCCCTTAGGCCTCTCCGGTATTCTCTCTCGCTCTGCTTACAAGGAGCCGCCGATAGCGGGAGCGAACATAGCTGTCATGGTGAAACAGATTAATCCGGAACGGCGCGACTTTCACGTTGTTCCGAAGCCTTGATCTGTTTGTCGCTGAGCGCTCCAGATTGTTTTTTTCGATAGGGTTTGGCAGACATGCCTGAATTCATCGTCGCCTAGCAAGCGTTGGAAAACACGGCGATTTTCAGAGGCCCAGCGAACGACTGTCGCGATATCCGGGTCGAGCCGACCCAGTATTTCAACGCACTTTCGCACTTTGTCATGCGACGAAGCACACCTTGCCTCCTCAGTGCTAAAGACTCGATCCTTTGTACTATCAGTCCTTGGCATTCCAAAGTAAAAAGCTGAAGACCAGCGTCTCACTAAATCAGAGTTCTGAAGAATCAAGAAGGCGAGTGTGACCGCACTCGCCTTCTTGCAATTTGGGTTAAGCAATTGGGATCGCACACGGGAGGAGGACTAAAGGAGAGTCGCAACTCTGCGCCATGCTGTTGGCTGAGTGTTTGGAAGTTGTTATCTAATCTGAATCTGGTTTAGCGCTACTTTCACGACTTCACGAACGTTTTGTCCTGAGCCTGCACTTACCCAACTAAAACGAAGGCTAAAACAAGAAGAAGCCATTGTAGTTTTGCTGCTCTAAAAATCCTCGCTCATTGTTCTTTGCGTCCGCATTGGAAAAGCGCTTAGATCACAAATGGCCGATGAAACGCGAGAAAATGCTATCAAGGCGCAATCCGACATAGTCTTGAGCTGTGGAACACTTCACTTAGGGGAGTTCGCTGTTTCTGGTCCGCGGTCTGGGCTCTTTCGAACACTGAAAACTAGCTCATCTACGTAGCCGTCATTGTTTTTTCCGCGAGTGCGAAAAGACATAATTTTTATGACGGCGAGCCGCGCCGCCTTAGGGATTATTCCCTTAGTTTCAATCTTTTTCCATGAGTTTTTGTTTGCTCGACCAATGGGACTGAATGTAGAGATTCTAACGCCGTCCGCTGCAATGAAGTCGACCTGAATTCGCGGCCGGTCATAATTGTCATGATTTCTGATTAAGCCTTTGAAGGTGAATGCAATCGTAGACTGCTCTAACTCTTTTCGAATCGACCGCAAATCGATGAATTGTTGGGCTTCCCCATATCCATTAGCCCCCGCAAAAAAGTAAGGTGTGCTGGATGCTTTACTGTGACCACCACGGATCGAATAGCCTGTCTTCGTTGTCCAATGAAGTAAGCCGTCTTCCGCCCCAGGATTCAAAATCAGATTGTGACCCCACTTGTTGAATACATTGCTAAACGGACTCCTCAATTTTTCTAAAATCGGGTCGGGTTTCGCACTCTGTTCTAGACGCTTTAGACTTTGTTGGATCCTAATGTTTTCAGCACGCAATTTTTCGTTTTCTTTCTCAAGAAAACTCAATGATTCGCGAGAATTTTGCAACAAACGTTTCGTCGTTTTTAACTCGATTTCGAATCTGCGTTGTTCACGCAATTTCAATTGGGCGCCTTCGAGGATCTCTTCCTTTTGTTGGAGTTGTTTCACCACATTAGAGTAGCGAACCTCAGCATTTGCCTTCATATTCGCTGCTTTCAGCTTCTCCTTACTTATCAGGTTTGTGAAGTAGACGAACAATCCGGTACCGCCAACAAGTGCCAACGCAACGGCGGCTAGAGCAGGGATCAACGTCACCTGGGTCTTCGATCGTGACCCTCGCAATGAAACAGGGACCGGCTTAGGATCAGGAGTTTCCTCTTCGTAGGCAAACATTTCCTCGTCACAACCAATAACCGTACATTTCTTTACGAGTTCAAGGCAGACTTCGTGGACGAAGCTATGCTCGTGGGAGCAACAGGCGACGGGCTCATTGGGTTTGAGGGGATCGTGGCAAACAGGACATTTTGGCGTGAGAGAACTTTGACTTATTTCGATCTGACCGACCATGATTCCTCTTCTCGCGAATATCGTCTCAAGTATGAGACACGGCTCGATTCTAACCAATGGTCATGCAAATTTGGAGCTTCGAGTGAAGACTGGCCTGGCTCTATGAAGGGAATTTGCATTCTCTTATGGGAGTCTAATCATGGTCTTGGCCGCAGAACTGCGTCGCGAATTCTCGAAAGTCGTTGTCGTGAAAGAGCCTCTTTCAGATCTTAGGTTGCTCGGAAATTCAACGAAGAACTGTGACAAGATCGGGATGACGCCCTTCCATGATCGTAGGGCACCGTTGTACACAGCGAAAGAGTGGGCGATTGGGTCCACCCATTTTCATTTCCATTAGCGACGACGTTTGCGCTTTTTTCGCTTCGCTTTCTTCTGCGGCCTCGGCTTCCTCGCCGGCGACTTGACCGCTATCGATTTCGGATCTTCGTCCTCTTGAATTTCGTCGTAAGACGGCGCGCCTTCATACCATGGAAGCCCCGCTGCCTCACTCCAGCGGAGCTCGGCCATGATCTGCGCTCCCAATAAGACGATCAGCGAGCCGACCTCCATCATGAGCAGAATAACAACGACAGCCGTGAGCGATCCGTAAACCCGTCCAACCATAGAGACGTTCGCGAAATACCAACTGACCACTCGGCGAACAATCTCCCAGAGCACCGCCGCAGAGAATCCACCAATGACGGCGCGGCGCACTTCAATCTTAATAGTCGGCATCACCTTGTAAATGGATGCGAACATCAGGACCTGAACTGCAAAACCCAGGGCCCAAAAGCCGAAGTTCCAAATAGGATCGAGCTTGACAGACGAGCCAAACAATAAGAATTGACGGCCTGAGAAGTTCTCAAGGAAGGAAATAAAGAAGGTACCAAGCAATAGTATGATCCCAATGCTCGCGATAAACGCGTAGGGAATCACTGCTGAGATCCAGAAGTCCCGCTTGAAAACGCGGA
Source organism: Planctomycetota bacterium (assembly GCA_029210225.1). GTDB lineage: Bacteria > Planctomycetota > J058 > J058 > JARGOJ01 > JARGOJ01. The sequence continues at coordinate 855 of JARGOJ010000278.1, read as the reverse complement.
CGATTTTGAAGCTTGAGGTCTTTGGGAATTGCTTGTTGTAAATCACAGCGATGGCGTCTTCGAGGGTCTTAAACGCCAAGGAGCTAAAGAAGAGCATGAAGAAGATGCCGATGCCTTCGACAAACTCTCTCTTGGCCAGGATCCCGCGAATTTCGGCGAGGAGAATCTCCGTTTGTCCTGGGGTGATAAAGTCGAGTTGAAAGTGAATCACTTCCAAGACTTTCTCTTGCTCGAAGAAGCGCGAGAGGAAGACAAGGAAAACCGCACAAAGAGGGATAATCGAGAGCAAGGAGTTGTAGGCCACGGAGCCGGCGAGGAGTAGGCCTTTGTTGGCGAAGAAGTGTGAGACGACTCGTGAGGCGAAAGACCACAATCGAGTGACCGTGGCATAGCCTTGGCCTATCGCCGTTTCGCTTTCTTCCTTTGCCCTCGAATCTGTCTGGGACATAATAGTGAAATCGCTTCCTGTCCGAGCCGCGCTCGACGAGCCTTGAACAACTTTTCGAGCCCCAAGGGTACGAAACCTTCCGCCCTTTTCAAGTCTTGAACTTCACAGAGGTCTTCATGAAGAATCCCATTCCCGTCCCGTTTCTACTACTCCCTCTTCTCTTCGTCAGTCCCCTGCTCGCCTACGCGGACGATCTAGAGAAGGACCTGGAGGCGATTCGGAAGGCGGAGAAGGTGCCAAGCCTCGCGGTCACAGTGATAAAGAATGGTCAGCTGAAGACCTTGAACGCGGTCGGCTCGCGCAAAATGGGCGACCCCACCCCCGTCACAAGCGCCGACAAATATCACATGGGATCTTGCACCAAAGCCATGACCGCAACCCTCATCGGCATCCTCGTCGATGAGGGC
>JARGOJ010000277.1 GCA_029210225.1 Planctomycetota bacterium | reverse complement strand
TTGAGGGGAAGAGGCGGAGGGAGGAGGCCATCGTCATCCAGGCTGGGAAACGCGTCAACTTCGAGTCGCTCGCTGACTTTCTCTCTGAGCCTGAGGGCGAGAGATTTAAGCCTTGTTAGTCCAGATCGAGTCTCGTCTTCACGAGCTTCATCATGCCAGCGTTGAAGATTTTCAATATCTTCGACGAGGCGATCCATCTCAAACTCAAAATCGGATTTGTCCCACATAGACCTGTTTCCTCCATGGGTGCCACCGGGAAGCGGGCAAAGGGTGCCATACTCCGGTAACTAGCTCAAGTAAATTTTAGTCGCCCCGGATCTCCACTTCAACCCGCCCGGCTTTGCGATCTTGTCCGCTGACCAGCACTTCGACGCAATCCCCTGAAATTCCTGCCTTCGCGATAAAAGCCTGGATGACTTTTAACCGTGATTTGTGGAGCTCCTTTTCTTGTCTATCACGCTGATCCTTTCTCTCGATCCCGCTTGCATTGGAGAGGTTGAGGAGAATTCTCACTTCCTCTCTCAGACGTGATCGCTCTCGCTGAATGAGACGCAGCTGCCCCTTCAGTATTCGCTGATTTTCAAGATTGGACGTCGCGAGCTCAGCAAGAATCTTTGTCCTTTGAATTTCAAGGAAGCGGCAGCGTCCTAGGAGGCGATTGCTGATAGTGGTGATGTCTTTCGCTTGAAGTGTATAGGCCGCTTGAATCCGCGCCCTGTCTGTTCGACCGAGGATAGATGTGAGGGAGATTGTAAGCTTGGGATTCGCGTTGACACCCTTTTGATAAACCCGCGAGACCTCGATGAGCTTGGCTTCTCCGGCCGGTGTTAGCTGAGTTGAAGCTGGGAAGAAGTCGACCATCAATGTCTGATTGGTTTCAACTGTCTCGTCCTCATCGTCGTCAAACTGACCAATAATGCCCTTCACGCCTTCCGCCGCCAATCGCGTGACGAATGTCGCCGGCGATAGCAATGGCTTAATCGCAGCCTTGACGCCAAGTTTAATCAGCTCGCCGGTCATCCCTGAGAGGCCCGCTTCATCGGTGTCTGGTCCGAGGCCAAGAGCGCTTTTGGGAATATCTATCTCGATGGGGTCAGGCTGAAGGAAGAAGAAGTCTCCGTTTGTTAACAGGAATGCCGCAGCACCAGCCGCGAGTTGTTTGCCGGCGAGGCTGTCATTGGCGAAGCGCACTTTGAGCTTATCCAATGTCAGGTGGAGCTTCTCTGGATCCTCGTCTTTGCTCTCAAGGTCGATCGTGCCTTTGACTCCTTCGTAATCGGTGTGGCGTTCAATGACAGTCTCCAGGTCATCTAGCTTCAGTTTGCTCAGGGATAATTTCTGAACGTCGAAGCCTCGACCCTTATTCGATCCCTTCACTGTCAGGCGCCGGAAGGGGCTCTCATTTTGCCCCTCCAAGAGCATGGAGACCTCTAAAGAGCCGGGGACGCGAGTCACTTGGAGATCCCGAGCCAAAGTCACAATGGGTTTGTCTTTAGCCTGCTCACGGAGCTTTAATCGACCGCGATGAAGCAGCAGCTTATAAAGCAGGCCGTCATCCTTCTTCTCCGTCGCGCTCTTCTCTTTCTCAGACCCGGAACTGCCCCCCTGACCCTCCTCCTTCAAGCGTTTTCGGACCTCCCGGAAATTGACTCTAACCCCACAAAACTCCGCATATTCCTTACTGATAATCAGATCGAGGTACGGCCTCTCGACTTTGATGTCCATACGCTTGACGCCAGTCTTTGCCGGCAAGAGCAGCTCAATCCTCGCGGCCTTGAGCAGCGACAAACCGTCCTCGTTTTGCAAGTCAAGCCCGTCGACGAATAAGTCCGGGCGAGTCCCGAGTATCAGTCGGAACTTCTCTGCTTGAAGGCGGGTGTTGTTCAGGCGCCCCTCAACGACTTTGGCATCGCGAAGCATCGAAGGTAGGTTGATCTTGTCGAGAAGAAGGACGCCCTCAAGGAGGTCTTCCCTAAAGTCATAGACGAAGTCGGTGATCTTCAGAGTTCTGAGCAGGGTCCGACTCTCTTTCTCATAGATCCAAGACAGATGGTTGATTTCAACGTCACCGAGCAGACGTTGCTCCTCGGTACCCCACTCGAAGTCAATTGCGATTTCCTGACTTTGGATATCACCCAGCTTCTCCCAGTTAAGGAAATCCACGCCTTTACGGGCTAGCCATCGGGGCAAGCGATTCGCTGTGAGAGTGCCAAGTATCGCCCCGTTGACGGGGTCGATGATGCTGTCGAGCTTGAGAACGCTGTCTTCCAAGGCGAACTGAAAAAATGCCTCGAAGTCTTTGTTGGGCATGATGCCCTGAGGTAATCGAGCCTGGAACCCGAGGTCCCGAATCTTCCAGCCCCGTTGTTCGTCTTCGTAGCTTAGTTGAATGCCTTTAATGTCTATGGGGCCGATCTCGACGTTTCTCTCTTCGACCCGACGGGCCGATTTCCCAGAGCGTAGGGCGGCCCCCACCTTGTCTAGGTCGTGGCGCCAACGAAACCCACCCATTGTGTAGTGCTTAGCCTGACGCTTAACATTTAAACCCAAGCCGTTGAGGTCGACCTTTCCGAAGCGAAATCGCTTCAGCTTCTTGTCGTATTCAAATTGATTGACGAGCAGCTGGCTCATACTCGCGGTCTCAACCCCATGAGTCTTCAATGAGAGGTCGGTGAGTTCTAGGGAGTCGACGACGACTCCCGAATTGACCACAGCTATAGTACCCCAAGCTTCTCCAGAGAAGGTTGGCCAAGTCTTCCCGTCGATCGGCTCAAAAGACTGCCCTTTCAAAATCTCCGTCGAGAGGTCTTTGACCCGTATGAAACAATCCCCCGATAAATTGACCGACTCCTCGTCAGGAATAGCAATTTGACCACGGAGAACCCAACCTGAGAAGATGGCATCGTCCGCTGTCGGGGCCGCGACCAACAGCGTGTCTTTCTGTATCTCATTCGGGTAGAGGGCCCATGAGAAGGACCACGGGCAGGGCAGTAGACGCCGCTCGGTGATCTGGGCTCCTTTGGGTAGGGCAAAATCGAACTCTAGGCGACTGCGCTTCAAACCTCCTGTGACGGGCTTTGCGAACGAGAGCGCCGCAATCCGTGTTTTTTCCTTGCTGTCTTCGACAACCAAGGAGAATTTCCCCTGGGCTGAAGACACGAAGAAGGACTCTTTCTCGACGCGCAAGTCGTGAAGTTCAAGGCTCCGCAGCTCGGCGACCAACTCTCCAGCCTCGATGACCTTAATCGGCTCGACGGTCTGTGCATCTACGATTAAGCCTTCCGGAGAGTATTTGAGAGTCCCTTTTAAGGCGCCAAAGAGCAGAGGTTTTCCCTCGATGTCCTTCAAGCCAAGTTGGGGCGGCAACATCTTCAACAAAGCACCCAGAGAGCTGAGAGGGAACTTGTCGAAGGCCGCTCGTTCAACGCGAGCCGATATTCGTGGAGGAGCGAGGTCGAGGCGAGCGTCGATAGAAAGGGGTTTGGGATCCTTTTGAAACCCGAGGTGAATCTGGAAGCTGTTGTCGGTTTTCCTTACGAGTCCTCCTTTACCAACAATCTGCAAACCCCGGGCAATTTTGAAGTCGCCAAAGAGCTTGATTGGGCGAGGATCGGGGGATAAACGATCGCGCCAGGTTGCGCGAATATCGTCGAGTCCAACTTGATCTACCAAAATCGTGAGAGGAAAAGGTTCCTCCTCCTTCTCTGCTTTCGACTTTTTCGTGAGGTTGAATCCCGCAAGCCAGATGTCGCCGTTTAGGTCTCGCTCACAGACGACATCAGAGCGAGAGCTTGTGAGCTTTTGAGCGCTGAGTATGTTCTTCCCAAAGTTCCAACGAAGCCCCTCTATTGAAACCTGATCGAGACGAGACTCGATGTTGGCGTTGCGTTGATTTGTGCCCGAGCTGTTTGGAGCAACAATAGCCACGGAGGTGTTGATTGAGTCGATGTCCAGGTCGTTGCCGAATAGGTCGTAGTTGACGCCTTTGACGATGGCGTGGCGGGCGAGGAGCTCTCGCCGTCCTGGGAGCGTACATTCACCGAAGAGGTCTATTTCCTTTATTGCTAGGGCCGCTAGGCCGCCCCATTCATAATCGATGCGAAGGGTCGCTTCGAATTTGACCTCTTTCTCTTTCCCGCGAATTTGTCCGAAGTAGAAGCTCTTATTGAGGACATCCCACTCGACATTATTGGCTTCAAACTTCTCTAGAGGCCCTACTAGGAAATACTCCAAGAGCGCTGGAACGACGTAGGGGAAGCTGAAGTAAAAGGCGCAGGTAGACAAAAAGAGAAAGACGAGGGTCCGCAGCAGTAAGGTCAGCTTTCGTTTGAACCAAAAGACCAAACGCTGTTTCTTAAGGACCTGCCTATCAAATTCTCGTGCGGAGCGATCTCGGGCTTCACCTTCGATTTCATGAAATTGAGAGGTGGCAGCGGCGCCATCGGGAATGATCTCAAGGTCTGAGGCGTTGTATTCCACGGTCTCTGGAACAATGACGAACGCCTTCGTTCCTTGGCTTGCTTGCTCGGTGAGGTCCGAGCTTTTAACCGAGGATTCACTCTTTGGGAGCCAGGTCCATTCGTCTGCCTTGTGGAACTTCTGATCTTGCCAGAAATCGGCGAACTCATCGTAGTTGGTGGGCTCTGGGGGATTGCTGTTCGTGCTGTTTTCTGAAGACATAGCCTCTAACCTCGTCGCCGGGTTTCAAGACCGTGGCTGGCAAGCACTGAATCTAGCACAACTAGGAAGGCGGGAGATGGTTGGAGAGCAAAGGGAATCGAGCGCTGGGGGATTTCTGGGAAGAAGCATCGGAACCACTCCATCGCACGCCAACGCTCATTCAACTTTCCATCGAGCGCTTTCCTATTCAAGATGACCAACTCTTCGAAGACTTCCCCATCGGCGAGCTCATCGACTTCTTTCAAGGCTTCTTTCAGCCAATCGATGCTTCGTTGGGCTCGAAGCTCTTCAGTGTTGAGTCGTTCTGAGCTGAGGTTTCCAGCGCTCGGATGCCAAGCATTTCCAAAGATTCGCTCTAGGAAGTCGAGGCCCGTCTGGCCGAAGCTCTTTTTGTCTTGGAGGCTCCAATTCCTTAGCGCTGCTCTCCATTCTTCCGAACTCGGCGGAGGTTTCAGCGTTGTTGTTAGCTCTAGCTCAAGGGCAAGCTCTCGAAAGAGGCGGGCGGTGTAGTAGTCAATGCCTCTCTTGTCTTGTCGTTGACGGAGGGCTTGAAGTATTCCAATTGATAAAACTCGCTGACGAGCGAGATCGCCTTCGGCTATGAGGGCATTAAAACTCTGTTTGATCCAGCTGCTTCTCTCGACCCGAATCAGAAAGACGAGGGCGCTTGGGAGAGTCGCGCCGGCGACTGTTATCGGCGATTTTAGAATAAGGGCGATAGTGAGCCCGTCCTTAGGAACGGGAAAGGGATTGAGGAGGATCTCTTCGTCGAGGGGCTGACCCTGAAAACTTGGGGCTTGAACCTTGATGCTCATGATCAATCCGGGTGGATAGAGTGATGAGTTTCTGGTGAAGCCCAGTTGAGCTAGGCGCTTCGAGCTTCGAGGCTTGAGCTTTGACTGGCTGTCAAAGACTTCCTCAACTCGACCGACAAAGAGCTCCGCATAGCTGCCTAGGTCCTCGGCTACGAGCATGGACTCGCTGAGCAGTTCAATGCTCTTGTTTACATCCTGAAGGTCTTGAAGGGCTTCCTTGAACTTGAGAGCACCATGGACTCTCAGATCGGCGGAGAGAGTTGCTCGTGCTTGAAGGGTTTGTGCGCCTTTGTTTGTGAGGAGGAGCTTGGGAGCGGGTTGCTTCTCGCCAAAGAGGAAGGTCATTTGTTTGGGGGCGAGAAGAAGGGTCTCGGAGAGGATGAGCGCGGTTTCACTTGGTGAGCCCCAGTTTCTCGGGACTTGGTTCATCGCTGGTATGTGGAAAGCGCGGACCTTAATGGTGAGAGGATCGCCTCTTTGCCATTTCTTCGGTGCTTGATCAAAGCTCGTTGAGCCAGCGAGGAGGTCTCCCCAGAGATACTGAGTGCGGGTGCCAACGGCGGGAGGGACAGTTCTGATCTTCGTGATTGTAGGAGCTGCGGAAAGGTCAGGTTTTGTGTCGGGGCCGTTCGTTTGACAGCCCAAAATGAGAGTGAGGAGAGGAATTAAGAACGCTCGAAGAAACTTGCATCTCGCGTTCAAAAACTTCCTCCCCTCATTGGAGCTTGATTCTCAGTGTTGAGGAATCAATGACCGATGAAATTGGTGCCAAAGAATTGGCGAGGTTCAACTCGGATTGCGGCGTCATGGGGACATGCGTAAACGCAGTTCGGGTCGCCACGGTGAGTGTCGCACAAGTCGCAGGTTTCAGCCTTGAAGGGCTTCTTGGCGGGGTCGTCGGTTTCGATATCGAACATGGTGATGTTGCCGTATGGGCATTGATTCGCGCATTTACCGCAGCCGATACACCAGTTCTCAATGTGAATAGCGAGGCCACCACTTCGGAAGATCGAGCCGACGGGGCAACCCATCATGCAAACAGGGTCAGAGCATGAGCGGCATGCTGAGGTGACCAAATACTTATCGAAGCGTAAGCCATCACGAATGAAGCGACTAACACCTTCGTGAACGTCGGCGCAAGCGTGGACACATTCGTCGCAGCGGGTGCATTTCTCAAGGTCGATGAGCAGAACGTTTTGAGCGTTCATGAGACCTTGGTCGAGGAAGCTATCGAGCTCGATCGAAGGTGCGACGCTGACAACGTCTTTGTATTCTTTCTTGCGATTGAGAGCGTCTTTCTCAAGCTTTGTCTTGATATCAGGGAACTGCTTCACGAGGTTCATGAAGTCTTTACGACGGATACGCACCAGCTCGCAGCTGTCGAGAGCGATGCAAGTTGCGGTGCGAGGAGATCCGTCGAGGAGCCCAATCTCTCCAAAGTAGCTGCCTCGTCCAAGGTAGGCGAGCACAACCTCTCCACCGGGGTGTTTCTGGGTGACTTTGACGAATCCCATTCGAATGAGGAAGAAGGAGTCCGACGGCTCTCCTTGCTTACATATGATCTCACCCTTGTCGTAGGGTCCGATGAGTTCGACTTCGTTTTTGAGTTTTTCGATGAAGGCATCTGGGAGGTCTTTGAAGACGGGAACGTTTGTGAGGTGACCTTTGAGAGCGCGATCTCGGTAGACAACTTCGAGCATCTTCTTGAACTTCTTGGACTTCCTTTGGAGGAGGTCCGAGAGCACTGAGCGCAGCATTTCAAAGCAGACAACTTCAGTTTGAGCGCGAACCGTCGCGCCACGAGGAGTGAAGCTGAGTGCGGTTTGCTCTCCGAAGAGGTCGCCTTGCTTAAGGGTCGCGACCGGGTTTGCGAGGTCGAGGTTGACGTTGGCATCAACAGCGACACTGCTTCGACGTGCTTCGTCCTTCTTGCCACCACCGAAAATTCGGGCGAAGAAGCCAGGCTTCTTCTTGTTCGCGTTCTTGTCGATCAGGGACTGGATATAGATATCGACTTTCCCTTTCACGATATAGAACGCGGTTGAACCATGCTCTCCTTCAGCACAAACGATTTCGCCTGGCTGAAAGCGGCGAATCCAGATTGGGTGTTGGGGAGGGTTTGCCTTAACAGTTCTCTCAAGGAACTTGATGACTGCTTTGGATTGTATATCACTGAAGATATCGAAGGTCGCCCAAGCTTCAGGTGGCAGAATCTCTGCGCCTTTGGGGAGGTGCATGCCTTCGGTATCGAGAGTCTCGCCAGTGCCCTCAATAATATCGTCTGTTGTGATATTGCTTTCTGGCTCTTTTTTAGCAACAGGCTTCTTCACAGCTGGCTTGGCAGGAGCCTTCGCGGCCGCCGCAGGTTTTTTCGCGGCGGCAGGCTTGGCTGGTGGCTTGGGCGCAGCGGCTGCTGGTGCTTTGGGCGTAGCAGCGGCGGGCGGCTTAGGAGCAGCGGCCGCTGCGGGCTTAGGAGCCGCAGGGGGAGTTGGTGGCTTCGCTGCTGCAGGAGGAGCCATCGGAGGACTCGGTAATTTGGGAGGAGCAGGTGGTGGTGGAGGAGGCGGAGGAACCGCGCCTGCTGCAGGAGGGACCGGTGGCCTGGGAGCCGACGGAGGAGTCGGTGGAGGAGGCGGCGGTGGAGGAGGCGGGGCTGGTGGCTGAGGCGCATTAGGCTGATCGGTCACGGTAAACTCCGGGTTTCTCTAGGTACAAGTGACTCGAGTGACGTTCGGCTTAATTGTATAACACCGAAGGCAGAGCGTAATAGTCGGCCGTCAAATGTACCCCAACTTTTAAAGTATGACAATGCACCATCGAAAAACCCTCGACATTGTTTTGGCAATGTCGAGGGTTTCGATGTCTCTGTGAGGCTCTAAATCAGTCGGTTTCGCTGAGGAGCGGCGCACGAGCAAACTTGAACCAAGGAATTGGAACATTGGTCAAACGATTTGGGTTTTTGAGTTCTTGCAACTTGTCGTTGAGCAATTGTTGCAGTGTGAGGAGTGAGGTCAAGGTTCCTTGCTGTGAAGCATTGAGAGGCGCTTGAGCATTCAAAGTATTGATTGCCGCGTTTGTTGCTCCGAGCATTTTTGTCAGGCTGCGAGTGAGAGACGCGACTTTAGAAGCGTCGTCAACAACGTCAACACGGACGAATCCGGGAGTTCCGAAAGGCTGAGCGGTTCCACCGAAGGAGATTTGGTCATCCTGGTCAACACCGTCACCAGAAATACCAATAGCACCGACAAGCTCACCGTTGTGATAGATAGGCAGTCCACCTGGGAAAACCTGGAACCCGTTAAGGGCAGGGTGAAGAATGTTTCCGAGGGGGTTGTAGGCGCCTTGAATTGAGAAGCACGGTCCTGGAGCTGTTGTGTCAATTCCTGGAGGGAAGTGAGGTTGAGCAACCCAGCCGATAGAGCGGGCGGCCCAGGCAACACGGTTGTCTGAGAAGAAGGCGCAGCCACGACCTTTTTGGAAGGCGACGTCGTAACTAAAGACCGTGGCGTCTTCCATAGCGAAGCTACCGAGGTTCACACCGTTTTGGTCACAGACGGTAATATGAACAACCGCGTTTAGACCAAGGGGACGGCGAACACCGGCGCGCTGGTTGAGAGCGGTGTCAGCGGCGTTACGAATGATCGTTGAGACGTCGCCCAGGTCTAGGGCGTTACTTGCAATGACCTGACGGAAGTCACGGGTTGCGTTGATATTTGAGGGATCCTCAGCCTGGTTTGGACTGCGGCGCCAAGTGTCCTTGATATCTCCAAGAAGCGTTCCACGACGAGGAAGGTCGATAGACACTTTGTTGACGCTGGTTGTTATGACGTTGATTCCAAAGAGCTTCGCGGCTGTTGGGCCATCAGTGATTCCAGCAGCT
>JARGOJ010000276.1:1979-9413 GCA_029210225.1 Planctomycetota bacterium | reverse complement strand
TGATCTGAAGCTCAGATATCGATTGCAAGAGCTCTCCCTATATTGGAATGTATGCGGACTAAACTCTGTCGCCACAGAGTGACCCAGGAAGACTAACGGGCAGCGACCAGCTCTGCAATTGAACAAGGCTTTTGCTCTATGAGCAAAGAGGCCATGTTCTCACCCGTTCGTGAGAATCTTCAAGATTCGCTCTCGATTCTTCACAGCATCAGCCGTGTCCAAAGTGGGATCGACGGTCATCCAAGCGAGACCATCGGCTGTCAGCTCATCGTATTCAAAGAGTTGACCATGATATTTATGAAGCGCCTTCCAAGCATCCGATTCACGGCAATGAGAAAGCTCAGACCACTCATTCTTACCACTGAGTTCCCAGCACTTTTCATGCAGCGCCGCACGCTCACCAACTCCATCATCGACCTCAAACTCCTCTTCATAGTCACCGAGCCAAATGACACCATCGTCCACGGGTCCGCGAATCACATCCCTTTCTTCACTGGGATCGAGACGCAAGGCGACAGCTTTAATAAGCCAATCGTGCTCAGGACCAAAGGGAAAGTCAGGCTTTGGATCAGACGGGCTCGCGTCCTTCCTTCCTCGATAGATAAAGAGCATTCGTCCTTCCATGGGCACATAACAGTTGTGCTGCACTGGCATTGCGCAAATCTGACAAAAGGTTCCGAAAACTCCCATAGCGTATCTCTCCGTTTTTAACAGCTCTTCTTCACAGCGGGGAAAACTCTGCGTCGTTCTCCCCGCTCTCCGCCTCAATCATTCATTTTATAACGGTCTTTAAGCGCGTAGACGTCCTGTTCCCATATACGGTTGTAGCGCTCTGTATTGACAACTTGCTTCTTGACCATCTTCATGCATATTTCCATTTGATTCTCTGTGCTATTCGGCAAGGAATAAATTGACAGTGCATGCTTGGAGAAGTCGCGAACCATAAAATCAAAAATCTGATCGGTCAAGTCGTCACTGAGATCGGCTGGGACCAGTTTTCTATACTCTAATATCAGTTGGCCATAGGCCACGAGCGTAAATAATTCGCCGACGGCGAGGAGAAAGGCGATGTCTTTGTATTGTTTCGCGGCGTTCTCGGCGTCGCTCGCCGAGGCGAACAAGAACATCTTTAACTCTTCAATCTGGGCACCGAAGACCACTACATTGGGCAGATCAACATCGCCGTAGGCCAAATTGAAATCATGGAATTGAATGTCACCGAGACCCTTGGTAGGACCTTGATTGAATAGAAAGTCGTCATTTCGCGCTTCGTCAATTCTCGGGATGTCTGGAAATTCACCAGGATTGAAAAAGTAGTTCTTCATGAATTTGACAATGAGCGCCATATTGACGTGGACGGTCCCTTCGAGCTTCGGTAGGGCTCGAATGTCTCGGGCCGCCATCTCAAAGTACATATCCTTCTCAAAGCCCTTCGCGGCGATGACATCCCACAAATTATTGATGACTTCCTCGCCCTGAGTCGTCACCTTCATTTTCACCATTGGAGTGTAAAGTAAGTACCGTCGGTCCGATGCTGATGCCGCACGAATATAGTCGCAAGCACGCAGTGCAAAGACCTTCATAGCCACCAGTCGACAGTAAGCATCAACGAAGAGCTGTTTGACGTGAGGGAAATCCGTCACGCGATTTCCGTAGAGAATACGTGAAGAGGCATGATTGATTGCTTCATAGAATGCGTGGGTGCACATTCCAATGCTTGCCCAGCCAAGATTGTATTTTCCAATATTGACGGTGTTCAGGGCCATATCCCACGCGTCCCGTTGCTTCGCGAGTATCTCGCCTTCGGTGACTGGATAGTTGTTGAGTTCGTACTCGGCGACATAGCTCTGGGAGTTGACGACGTTTTTAATGGCTGTGTATTGAGGATGATCACTCTCTACAACAAAAAAGGCGAAGTGATCATATTTGCCAGTCTCGACTTGCCCCGGCGCTTTTATTTTTCCAATCGTCGACAACATCGCCGCCTTGTTGCCATTTCCAATATAGTACTTTCGCCCCTGTCCAAGATAGCTTCCGTCTTCTTGCGGAACGAGCAGCATATCGGTCGAGTAGATGTCGGCGCCATGTTCTTTCTCGGAGAGACCAAATCCGAAGATACCGCCGTCCTCAAGAGCTTTGGCAGCGCGTTTCTTTACGTCCTCATTGTTACTAATCCAAATCGGTCCCAGGCCAAGGATGCTGACCTGCCAGGTGTACCAATAGGCGAGCCCATAAAAGCCGAGGATCTCATTGAATTCGCAGTTTCGGTAGGTGTCCCACCGCGCATTCGGATTCGCGCCGCCGTATTCTTTCGGAGTGAGCAAGGTCGAAAAAATCTTATTCTCCTTTTGGAATTGGAGAAAGTCGTCGTACCAAACTTGATTCCGATCGTCATCTTTGAGCTTCGTCTTCCCTTTGCTCTCGAAGAACTCTATGGTTTTCAGCATGACCTCTTCAGACGCTTTATCGGGATATGAACGGCTGTGATTCTTTGGATTGATCAGTACCATGAGTCTTCCTAGTTCTGCTATTTTGCTGAAAAATTTGGCGAAGGGTCGAGAGTGAACATCGCTGAAATCTCAGTCAGATTTCGAGATATCATCGCACATCTTATGGAAACTTACACCACTGATTTCGCATGATTGATCGATCGTTCTTTAAATGGGCCCGAGTCTTGACCGTCCACCATACAGTGTGCTGTTTTCCTGGAACAAGCTCTCACGACCTCCGCCATTAGTCGTTCGGGCAGGGGCGACGATAGCTAAGTATTGACAGGCCTTCAGGAGACATTCCGCACTCGAGGAGAAGATACGTTAAAATGTAGGGTCTCTATCCGTAGCTGTATCGCCATAAACGGGTTGACCTTCTATTTTGGTTTGATTGGGAGAAGTATGACAAACAGAGAATTCGGCCTTTTTTCGAGAAGCAAGACGAAGCCGTCCCGACCAAATTGGAGCCGTCAAATTTCAATTGTTATGGTCGTTGGAATGTCCTGTTTCGCTGGGTCTTGCCAGACGGCCCCGGAGAAGAAGACTCCTACACCGAATCCCGTTAAAAAGAAGAATATTGATAAAAAGATCGAAACGAAAACACCGAAGGCCGAGGACAAGAAAGCGATTGACGATAAGAAGAAGGCCGCGGACATCGCCGCCAAAAAAGCGGAAGAATTGAAACGGGAAGAGGTCGAACGCAAGGCTCAACTCAAACGGGATAAGGTGGCGTTGTCGATCGCTCAGAAAGGGGTTTCAACCGAGAGAGATCGATGGTCTAAATTGTCAAAGCTGTGGAAAGAGAAGGGCGACGCCAACGTTTTAGAGAGAATTAAAGTGGCCGACTTAAAAGCCAAGAAATTGGAGAAGAGCAAGGACTATGCTGGCGCGGCGAAGGAAAGCAATCGACTTCGCAAACTCTATCAATCGCTTTGCAGCGATCTTGAGGCAGGGGTCCTTAAGAAGCTCGTGGCCGAAAAAGACAGCGCAAAGGCTGCAAAGGCGCAATTTGAAGGCCTCGTCAAACAGTCTTCAGAGCTACCAACGAAAAATGACTTGGAAGCCAAGGCTCTCCAAGCCTACAAAAGCGCGCAGAAGGTTCCGGAGACCGAGAGACGCAATTCCATTTTGGCTTATCAGAGAGCCGGAGAGGCTTATCGGCGAGCGTCTACAGAGCGCAGTAAGCTATGGGCTGCGTGGAAGAAGAAAAAGGAAGCGGAGCTCGCTAGCGGTAAGAATGCAAAGGCGGCTCAAGAATCCTATCTAAAATCTGCCAAAGAGCTTGAAGCCGCGAAGCAAGCGTGGCTCACTGAGACTAAGCGATGGGGGCTAAAGCCGAACGATGCCATTTTGAAGTCCGGTACTGAGCAAACGTCGAACGCTAAGAAGCTCGCTGACGACAAAAAGTTCAAAGAGGCGCTCTCATTGCTCGAAGCTGTACTGACGTCATATCGCGATCAACGGGCAGCTGTTGTGAAGGAGACAGAGGCCCGAGTCATGACGGCGAGAACGGAGGCGGAGACGGCGCGAGAGACCTGGCGTCAATTGATCAATAAAGCGGACAAAGAGTTTTTGAAACGCCCTGAAGAAGCAACAAAAGCCGAGCTCGCTTTGTCAGAAGGAAATGAGATTCAGGATACTCGGCCCCGCAAGGCCTTTCAGAAATATAAAGTGTCGGCCAATCTATTTGGTCAGAGTATTAAGAAACATACACTGATCTACGAGGCTTGGGTCAAAGCCAAAAGCACGCCAAAGACACCGGTCAAGGTTGAGCCAAAGAAGCCTGCCAAAGTCGATCCAAAACCAGCGCCAGTGAAGGTTGACCCCAAGCCGGCTCCAGTGAAAGACCCAATCGCCAAAAAGGAGCCGATGAAGGAGCCCAAGCCCGAGACTCCCAAAACCAAAATCAAACCCGACGCAAAGCCCGACCTGACTCCACCCACCGAAGCTGGGGCAAACGTGAAGCCCTACACGAAAATGGAGAGCTGGGAGGACGCAAAGAAAGTCCTGTCCAATCGCCTCCTGTGGAACGCGAGTCGAGGTGTTCAAGACAGCGCGATTGAAATGGTCAAAGAGAAATTGGGAGCGGGCTTTCAATTCATCGAAACCAAGGAATACAAATGCAATGGTCAGAGTCATCGGATCGCCACATTTAAGCATGTGAAGTCAGGACTTCTTTTAAATCTAATCCCCGGTGGAAAATACCAAATGGGATCGAACGACGGCGACCTCGACGAAAAGCCTCGTCATCTCGTCACAATCCAGCCCTTACTTGTCGGACGGCACGAATTACGTCATTCAGTTTGGAACCGAATAGCGACGACAAAGCGCGCTGGTCCGGAAAGCAATCCAGTCTCTAATGTATCTTGGAATCTGTCTCAGGAATGGCTCAAGTCTGCTGGCGACGGCTTGAGATTGCCGTCAGAATCCGAATGGGAGTATAGCTGTCGAAGCGGAACTGTCTCACCATATTATTGGGGAAACAAACTCGATGACTCTCATTGCTGGAATGCAAAGAACACAAGGAAAATGGAGAAGGAAGAACAATCGGTGGAGGCCCACTTCAAAACCGAAAAATGGAATGCCTTTGGGCTCGTCGATGTCTCCGGTAACGTCTTTGAATGGTGTCAAGATGAGTGGGTCAATCATTACTCTTCTGGCCCTAATGATCAGACTCCACTGGAGGATCGGGGCAGCTCGTTTCGAGTGATTCGCGGCGGCACATGGTTGTTTGGCGGCTACTCTTGTCGATCAGCCTTCCGAGGCATCGAACGCGCCGATCAAGCCTTTCCCTTGCACGGATTGAGAGTTTTCAAAAGCCTCCCTAAGTGACACATGGCCGATCATTCCGTGCCGTGCTACTAAATAAAATCAATGGAGCCGATCGAAAAGCGCGGCGTTGATTCTGGGAAGGAAGGGACTTATGAGATTGATATTCATCCACGGTCCTATCGCCGTCGGAAAATTGACTGTTGCCCGGGAGTTAGCCGCGTTAACGTCATTCAAGCTCTTTCACAATCACCTCGCCGTTGATTTAGCGCTGTCGCTCTTTGAATTCGGCTCCTCTGCCTTTATCGAGCTTCGAGAGTCAATCTGGCTTGAGGCGTTTCAACAAGCAGCGCGGGTTGATCGTTCGATAATTTTCACATTCTCTCCAGAAGCAACGGTCAAGCTCGGCTTTCCAGCGCGGGCACAGAAGCTCGTTGAGGCTTTGGGCGGCGTTGTTCATTTCATAGAATTGTTTTGTGACGACGCCGAGATTGAACGACGGGTTGAGAATAAGAGTCGGACGGCCTATAAAAAGCTAAATTCTGCGGCGGAGTATCGACGATTGAAGGCTGGTGGTGCTTTTGAATATCCCAAACTGCCTCCCGCCTTGTTGACCTTCGATACCGGGCAATTTTCGGCCGCTGAGTGTGCGAAACTGATTTGCAACGGCATCACCGATTTTGATATTCCAGCAACTTAGATATTCATTGCCAGTTTCATTGAGGACAGCGCACAATGGCGAGACTCTGCGACTTACCGAGCCATTACGAAAGAATGATGAGAGAGCGCGACTATCCTCGCTTCGATTGGGGGGACGGAGCGAAACTCTCAAAACCTCTTTCCGAATGTCGGATCTCCGTGGTGACGACTGCGGCCTACCACTTGTCAAGTCAAGCACCCTTTGAGACTCACTCTGGAAGCTCCGATTGTTCATTCAGAGAGCTGCCGGTCAACACGGCTGTTCAAGACTTGAAAATTTCTCACAAGTCCGATGCCTTCGATGTCGCTGCCTTGGCTGAAGACAAAGAGATCGCCCTGCCTCTTAGTTGCCTTAAAGAATTAGCCATGGAAGGTGAAATTGGCAGCCTGGGTCCTCGGCATATCAGCTTTATGGGATCCCTAAGAGATCCAGAGGACCTGTTTCAGGTTTACGGCCCTCTATTGATCGATGTTTTACGCGAAGATGCCATTGATGCGGTCCTTCTTACTCCGGTCTGACCGACCTGTCATTACACGATCAGTTTGATCCAAGGTATGATTGAAAAGAGTGGAATTCCTACGGTCTCAGTGAGCGTGTTAAGGGAGATTACAGAGCTTGTTCAGCCACCTAGAGTTCTCTTCCAAAAGCGCGCCCTAGGACGCATTCTAGGAGACCCTCATCAGCGTCAAATTCAAAAGTCAATCGTCTCTGCCGCCCTTAGTCTACTTCCCAATTCAGCTTTGCCCATTGCCTTGGAATTCGAGGAAAAGCCAACACAGTGACCCCCGAAAGAGCCTCTTTAAGTTGGAGTCACTGAGCTTCTGACGACAGTCGAAGAACTCAGTGCCGTCCAATAAGGCTTTGCGTTGAAAGTAGTTCGGAGCACCGCCGATGACCGTCGAGTTTCACGATAAAATGTTAGGAGCGCTGCTAGGCTGCGCTGTTGGCGACGCAATGGGCGCGCCTTTTGAAGGATATTGGTCATTCGACATCCCAGAACAATCAATTCTCGCCGAAGAATTTCAAATCTTCGAAGGATTCCCCCAAGGTCAATTCACCGATGATACCCAGTTAACCCTCGCGACTGCTCATGGAATTCTGGAGTCTCGGAGTATCGATCCTGAATTCATCGCCTCTCACATTGGTCGCCTCTGGGCCTCGGCGGAAGTTATAGGACCGGGCGGAGCGTGTATGGAAGCAGGAGATCACTATCTAAAGCACCGACGCTGGCGAGAGTGCGGGGCTCCGATCGGTCGCGCTGGTAACGGCGCTGCGATGAGAGTCGCTTTCCTTGGCCTCTGTTCGCTGAGGTCGCCAGACAAGCTTTATCCCGTGGTCCGGGATGTATGCCGTCTGACACATCACGACCCACGAAGCGTCGCCGGAGGAATGGCCATCGCGTCGCTCGTCCAACTTCAAGAACTGTTCCCTGACTTGAGTCCAGAAGAGCAATTGCGATGTCTTGCTAAAGAGGTG
>JARGOJ010000276.1:0-1969 GCA_029210225.1 Planctomycetota bacterium | reverse complement strand
TTCCGCAGTGACTCTGAAACAAGGGAATGGCTCGCGTGGAGCGCTTTGAATACTGAAGACAAACTGGATCATCCGATAATCACTCCGTACGTCATTCCCACGGTTCTCGGGAGCCTCTGGGCGATACTGTCCCATCCTCAATCCTGGATCGACGCTGTGGGGGCAGCTGTTGCCTTGGGAGGAGACGTTGATACTCTGGGAGCCATCGTAGGAGCTGTTATGGGTGCGAAGCTCGGTTTTCAATCCATTCCGAAATCGCTTCGATCGACTGTTCAGCGAAGAGATGAGATTGAAGAACTGGCCCGGGGCCTCTCTGCGCTATTCCGTGAGCATTGACTCTCTCTGTCGCGGATCATTGGCGATCAGCTATTTCATTAGACAGTACTCCTTCGCTACTGTTTAATGGGATTGTTGCGAAAAATCTCAACCCAAAAAGGCTTCATTCCCAATGAGTATTCCCGAAGACTTATCTGAAGCCAGTATGGGGACGATACGCCGCGCCATGGACATTCCATCGCGGAACTCCAAAGTCCGAGGACAGAAGGATGGGATTGGTTTTGCACGGAACTTAAAGCAGATGGAAGAGCTTTGGAAACGGGGGGGTGAAAGTCCCAAGCCGCAATTGTTAACTAAACCGCCGAAGTCAAAGATTGTCGCCTCGATTTTTCCTCACGACGATCATCTCTATGCGGGGCGCGTCTATCGTCAATTGACACCCTGGGTACAATCGAAAACCGTATTGCTATTTGGAGTTTTTCATTCGTATGCGCGGTTCAAAACGCGAGACAAGCTGGTCTTCGGGCCCTATCAAACTTGGCGCTCTCCCTCTGGTCCGATCCAAGTTTCTCCCCATAGAGATCTCTTGCTATCACTGCTCTCTGGAGACTCCTATATTCAAGATCCACGAATGATCGATCAGGAACACTCCCTTGAGACCATTGTCTACTGGTTAAAATTCCAAAACCCCGCGCTGAACATTATTCCCATATTGATTCCAGCGATGAATCTGAAAGTCATGAAGTCACTCTCGCGACAGTTAGCATGTGCCGTTCAGAAATTGTTGCAAGAGCAAAACTGGACCTTAGGTGGGGATCTCTCTGTTGTCGTCAGCGCTGACGCCATTCACTACGGCTCCGACTTTAAACAGACGCGCTTTGGCCCGGGAGGTCTTAAAGCATACCAGTCAGCCACCAAACTTGACCGAGATATTCTCTTCAAGTTCTTAGCGAAACGCGTCTCAAAACGGAAAATCAAGCGACTTTTTGGCACTTTTGTCGATCCAAAAGACGTCGACACATACCGTTGGACTTGGTGTGGACGATTTTCCGTGCCGTTTGGATTGAGTTTCATGAGGCAATTGTTAAAGCGAGATGGAAAGCAACTGTTCGGACACCCGCTCTACTATGAGACGTCAATCAGCCTCCCACGCTTAGCCTTACAATCCACCAGACTCGGGCTGACCGCTCCTGCTGATTTATACCATTTTGTTGGCTATCCAGGACTCGTCTACACCTCGATCTGAGGCCAACTAGCCGTCCTTCAAAATTAGTTCAATTGACGAGTGGGGAACCCAAGTTCTCTTCTCATCTGGGAATTGAATGAGGCTCCAACCATCACGATCCTCCACCCATTGAAATTCGACTCCCGAGCTCAAGGGCTGAGTAAAACTCTCTTGGTAGGAATAAGCATGGGGACCATTACGGCCAATCACTGACTCGGCGATAATGACGCCTTCACGCTCAGAGTTCGACGCGCTTTCAATGACCAAAGAGGCCAAAGACATCAAGCCCACGACTCCAATTCCAATGAGAATCCGCCGACCACGGGTCTTACTCAAATGCCTTTTTTGCAGCGCGAAGCACAACAAGCCAATGAGAAACAACAAGAGCTGAATCAGCCCAACTCGCCAGGATTGTGGGACCTCTCTGTGCCAGGCCAAAAATTGCCAGAGCGCAGCCTTCTTAGACTT
>JARGOJ010000275.1 GCA_029210225.1 Planctomycetota bacterium | reverse complement strand
GTTGGCAAAAGCAATGCGCTGAATACCGGGCACATGATAGGCGAGGAGCAGAAAGCCGTCCTTGCTTCGCCAGAGCTTCACTTGATTGTCGGCGCCTGCAGTTGCGCACATTTGGCCGCAGTGAGTAAAAATGAAATCGTAGACAGGGCCATTGTGCTGGGAATACTGAAATGACTCTTTTTGGGCAGCATCCCAGAAGCGAACGACGCCGTCCTCCCCAGCGGTTGCCCAGGACTTAAAACAATGATTGTATAGGACCTTGTATATGATTCCGTGCTCTGTTTTTCGCCGTGTCCTTGGCTCTCTTGCCGGACCGTTCTGCTTATCAAAGGCGCGAACTTGAAACTCTCCGCCTTCACAGACACTGCCGAGCTCTTCGCCGTTGGCGGAGAAGTCAAGGCTACGGACACTATGCTTATGGCCCTCGACCAGGGCGAGCAAGCGATGGCTCGCGGGGTCCCACGCTTTGATCTCCCCAGTCTGATATCCCACGACGAACGAGTCTCCGCTTGGATGGAAGGATACGCAGCGGGCTTCTCCGGAGAGTTGTTCAAGGAGCCGCGCTTTCGGAGCGCTGGTCATATCCCAGTAAATGACAGAGCAATCCTGGCCTATTGTGACGAGGCCTGTTCCGCTCGGATCAAAGGCAAAATCTAAGATGGGGCCCTTGTGAATCTCTCCCGGGCGGCTCTGCCAGACCGCGGAGCCTGGCAAGAGACTGAAATCAATGAGCAAGTTTCGCGCTTCTGGGAGAGAGTCAATGGTCAAGGCGCGGGCGCTAAAGACCTTTCCCGCCAAGACATCTCCCCGAGCTTGCGCGCTCCGCGCCTTTTCCAGAAATGCGATGGCGAGCATCTTCTGAGCTTTCTCAAGCGCCCGGCGTTCATTGTCGATCGCTTGGGTCGCTTCTTCCTCTCTTTGGCGGCGCTCATGAATGGCGACTCGAATCTCTCGACGCAGATCTTCACTTGTCGGGCAGGTCTCGGGCAGTTGCCCGGCCTGAGCTTCCGCGAGGCCATAGTCTCCATTCGTGAGCGCCAATCGAGCATAGGACAGGCGGGCCTGATGCTCTGCCGATTGAGCGACGAGGTTGCCAGGCCACAGCATTTGCGCCTGAGAGAAACCAGCCACCGCTTCGGCGAAACGGGAATACAACTCATAGTGATTTCGAATCCCCGCGACGCAGCTTTCTAAACAATCCTCAAGGGTAGCAGTCAAAATCAGTTCGGCCCTGTCGGCAATTCGAATGCTCTCCCGGTGCTCTAAGTAGTCTTCCAAGGCCCGTCGAAATTCAATGACCGATTCAAATCGTTTGTGGGGCACTCGATTCATGGCGCGCCGGCAAATATCCCGCAGCTCTTCAGGAACCTCAGTTGAGAAATCGGGCTCTTCAGCTAATCGCGCCCTCTTGAGCACTTCAGTGAGGTTTTTGGCGCGATGGGGAGGAGACCCAGTGAGTATTTCGAAGAGAATGGCACCGAGCAAGTAGACGTCAGTCCACACACCAATCTGTGGACCGTCTCCTTTGGCGAGTTCTGGAGGCATATAGACCGGAGTGCCGCGGGGGTGGCGGACCGTCGACTTATGCTCAATCCAGGTAGGATCAACTGTCGCGGGTGCCTGTTCTCGGACATCAATGGCGACTCCCCAATCCATTAAAAAGACCTCGCCATATTGCCCGATCATTATATTCTCTGGCTTTAAGTCGGCGTGAATGACTCCTTTGTCATGGGCATAGGCTAAAGCATTGCAGACGGTCATCATGATTCTTAGATGGTCCACTAATTCGTGGCTGGCGGCTCTGTCTTGTTCTTCCTTCGATTTAGGATGAAGCAATGCGCGCCATTCCATTCCTCCAATGAGCTTCATGACAAGCAATGCTCGCCCTTGGTCGTCACGACCCAAGTCGTAGACGGGGACAATGTTTGGATGATCCAATTCCCCAGTGACGCGGGCTTCCGAGGCGAACTTCGCTAAGAACTGCTCATCTTGAGCCGTCGATCGAACTTTTTTAATGGCGACTTCTCGGCCCAGGCTTCGCTGCTTCGCTCGATAAATGACTCCCATACCACCCCGACCAATCTCTTCAAAGAGCTCGTAGTGATTGAGTGAAGGCTGAGAAATAGAAGACGCAGCGGGGGTTTCTGAGACCGTTTCAAGGTGACCGCGGACTTGATCGTCCTCAAGCACCGTATTCGCGTCGGATTCCAATAGGGTTGCTGGGACCGCTGACCCCGTTCCCCGAGACTCTTCTTCAGTGAGCAGCAGCGTTGGGAGTTGCACATGAATAGCTGCTTGAGGGCGCGCTTTGCCAGCGAATTTATAGCTTTGCTGAGGGTCGAAACTGTCCAAGTTTTCTGTCCCTAGGGTTTGGCTCCAAAGGTCTAGATAAGGGTCTTCGGACATGTTGCACTCCCACTCACAATTCTAAAGGTCTCAGCGATGATGCTATCAAAGCGGTCCGCAAACCGACGAGAACATAAGAGGGCACGATTTGATTCTGTGCCCTGCTTGCTTTCCCTGAGGGACTGATAGTCGTTTGCGGGGCGCTGCGGAACAACGAACTCAGCGTGAGACAGAGACCATGATGAGATTCTTGCTCTCCATGAGTTTGTCTGAGGAATGGGCAAAGTTGAGACTATTAAACTGGCAAGTCACTGAAAAAGCTCGTATACAGAGAGTATTGCGACGCCGTCTTGCGGTGTATTCGACCCTTTCTCATTCATGCCCAGGGTTGTCTTTCTTATGGGGACTTTCTCCGAACACGATGTCATCCTCGCCTCCGAGGCGCTGAGGCTAGGGTACGTGACCCAGGAGGCTTTGCAGTGGTGTCGAGCGGAGATGGATCGACAGTTTGGGGAGGGACTCTCTCCAGCGCTGCACCGACTTCTAGAGCAGCATCAACTTATCCAAGCCGGGGCGCTTCAGTATTTGCTTCAGCAGTATCCAGCTCCCCATTCAAGCGTCGCTCAGGCAGAGTCCAATGGCTTTACGAGAATCCCCAGAGCCACGTCGACGGACTCGGTTGACGGTGATAACGCAGTCACGCAGCTCGCCTATCCGGTTCCTCCCCAAAGCTCGACCTCCTTGACCATTGTTCGAGAACTTGCCCGAGGAGGAATGGGGGTGGTCTATGAGGTGACGGATGCTTTTCTAGGGCGCTCATTAGCTATGAAGAAGTCGCTCGCCGAAGAAGTGAGTCCCGAGTTCTTTGAGGAAGCTCGGGTTACGGGTCAGTTAGAGCATCCGAACATTATTCCGATCCACAGAGCTGGCTTTGGTCCAGACGGCAAACCCTATTTCACAATGAAGCTTGTGCGGGGAAAGACCTTTGAGGAAATGTTGCACGAACACGCGGAGAACGCAGACCCTCATCAACGGCTGTTAGAGCAATTGGACATCTTCTTGAAAATAGGTGATGGACTGGCATTCGCCCACAGTAAGAGAGTTGTGCATCGCGATCTTAAACCCGAGAACATCATGATCGGAGAATACGGCGAGGTCTTAGTGATGGACTGGGGGATTGCCCGAGTTCGAGGGCGCCCAAGCAGGCGGCGCTTTGGTATTGAAGAAGGGCTGAAGGGCGGCGCGACGATGAACGATGGGGAGTTAGCAGGTACCCCTAAATACATGGCGCCCGAGCAGGCTGCTTGTGAGATTGATCGAATTGGCCCACGCACTGATATCTATGGTCTTGGGGCGATCCTCTACGAGTTACTGGCTGGTACAGGGCCCATCGAATTGACAACGGAAATGAACAAAATGGCTATTCTGCGGAGGGTTATGGAGAATGATATCATTCCGCCCATTCAACGAAGCCCCGAGCGCTATATCCCACGCGAGTTAGACGCCATTGCAATGAAGGCGCTTAGCGAAGACCCTGTCAATCGATACCGCGATGTCAAAGCTCTCCAGCACGACATCCGCCTCTATATGTCTGGTTACTCAGTCTCCGTGTTGAACGATCACTGGGGGCAGCTTCTCAAGAAGCTGATGTTGCGAAACAAGTTAGCCTCATTTGTCGTCTTACTCGGCGTATTGATTTTTCTGGTTATAAGCTTGGGGTCGTATTTAAACATTGTTGAGCAGCGGCTTCGAGCAATCGAGCAGCGGGATTTAGCGGAAGGATTGAGGGGGCAGGCCGCACAGGAGGAGCAACGCTTGCTGCAAGTCTTGGACACTCAGAAGCAAGCCAGCGTGGCGAGAATCGCCGAAGACAAAGCGTTGGAGTCAGAGCTGGAGCGGGCCCGTCAATTGAGTGAGTTGGAAGCGCGAGTCTATTCCAGTGGCCGAGGCAACCGAGCTATTCTTCGAGAATTTGACAAGCTCATTCGTCAATCAAAGGACCCTGCGCAAGGACTCCACATCATGGAGCGTAAGTGCTATGCGCAAATTCGAATTGGCGCTTTCCGAGACACCGGACTGTTCATTCAAACCCTCAAAGAAAAGGGGCTGCCGAAGAGGAGGCTCGACGATCTGCGAATTGAATTGCATTTCGCTCAGTTTAAAACCCTGGATATGCAGCGGCAAAAGTTCATTCAAGAAATGGCGCTTGAGTATCCCAAGAGTGGCTTCGCCTATCTACTCGAAGCTCTCAAGAGCCGTGAGCGTGTACGTCGCTTGGATTACTGCATGAAAGCGATCGGCGTCAATCCTCGAATGTCCTATGCCTTGGCGATTCGCGCTGGAATACAAAAGAACGTCACGCCAACGCTCCTCATTGAAGACTGCAATCGAGCCTTGGCGATTTCTCCAAAGATGGCGTTGGCCTACGGCAATAGAGGCGTTGCTTTTTTCAAAGCAGGGGATGTTCGAAGAGCGGTCAACGACCTCAATAAGAGCCTTGAATTGGACCGGAAGCAAGGCTATGCATACCGCTACTTAGGTCAGGCCTATGTTCAATTAGATCGCGTCTTCGCAGCACTCGATTGTTACACACAGGCGATCCGCCTGGACCCAACGGACCGATACGCTCACGAGTCTCGCATCCAACTGGCCAAAGGTAAGAAGCTCGATCGTTGGCGAGAATACGCGTCGGAGTATCGTCGTGCGCATCCTCGTGACGCCAATCGTTACTTAGACCGGGTCCTCCATTCCAAAGACGGTCCGAAGCGATTACGTGCATTGGAGCTAAACTCTCAGGGGAATGAATTACTAAAAAGAAGAAAGTTTGAAGAAGCCGTTCCATTGTTTGAGGAGGCTATCAAGCTGGATCCGGACAATTTAATTCCAATACTGAACCTCGCGGACACGTTGCAAAACTTGAACCGTGTCGATTTAGTGATTCCACTTTGTCTGCGAGCCATCTCTCTCAGCCCTAAAGATTACAGGGGGTACTATCAGTTGACTCAATGTTACCTGAAGCAGCGAAACTATAAGAAGGCCATTGAGTATTGTGAGAAGGCGCGGTCTGTAAACACTGATACCAGAACAATTATTCATCTTGGTTGTGAATTGGTTCAGCTTCACTACCGCGCTGGTGACAAGGCCAAAGCCCAAGCGAGGGCGTTGGAATTGACTCGCGAATACCCCAAGTCGGGGCCGCCCTTCTCTGTTCTCGGTCAATTGCAAAGAAACGCCGGGGACTTGAAAGGAGCGCTGAAGAGCTTTTCTCGGGCTATTCAATTGCAAGATGCCCAGGCCTTTCTTTTCCGTGCGTTGGTTTATATGAAGCTGAATCGTCGCGATGAAGCCTATCAAGATCTCCTCCAAGCACTCAAGTCTGGTCCCGCTCGTCAACGGACAAGGGTGAAGAGTCTCCTGAGAGATCTGAAGGAGCCTCGCTAAATGTCGAACAACCCTTCGTTAGAGGGAGATTCCCTACGAGCCTATCAGCGAGAACAGAGCATCCGGAATGCTTCGCAGGCTGGCACATGCTCGGCGCGCCTCGACGAGGAAATCGCCCGCGGTGGCATGGGCGCCATTTATAAAGGGACAGACTCAGACTTGGATAGGACGATTGCCGTGAAGGTCGCTCTCGACGAATCGAAGCCAGAGCAATTCTTCGAAGAAGCCCGCGTCACAGCTCTCCTTGAACACTCAAACATTGTACCCATTCACGACGCAGGGCACTTAAGTGATGGCCGATCCTTCTTCTCAATGAAATTAGTTCAGGGACAAACCCTGAAAGAGCTGCTTGATAAGCGGAAGGAAAGCCTGATCGAGACTCCTCTTCAATCGCTCAATCGACTGCTTGATATCTTTTTGAAGATCTGTGATGGAATGGCTTACGCTCACAGTCGAAGAGTCGTTCATCGAGATCTCAAGCCCGAAAATATCATGGTTGGTGACTACGGCGAAGTCTTAGTCATGGACTGGGGGATTGCCCAGGTAAAAGGTCAATTTATGGGGGAGGGAACCCCGATCCTTGCCAGTCAATGGACGACAACGATGAATGATGGAGAGATCTCTGGCACTCCTTGCTACATGGCCCCAGAGCAAGCCGCTGGAGAGAAAAACGCCATAGGCCCGAGGACTGATGTTTACGGCCTTGGAGCGATACTTTACGAGATTTTAACAGGCCTGCCTCCCATTGATGCAGTCGAGTCGGACACCCTCATTCGCGTGCTTCGAAAGGTCATGGACAATGATATCTTGCCTCCAGAACGCCGAACACCCAAACAATTCATCCCTAGAGAACTCTCTGCTGTAACAATGAAGGCTCTCAACTCTGAAGCAGCCGATCGCTATCGGTCTGTAGAGGATCTGCAGGGTGATATCCGTCTCTACCTTGCCGGTCACTCGGTCTCCGCGATCTCCGATAGCTATTTTCAATTGATGAGCAAGTTAATCCGGCGCAATAAAGCCCTGCTCATGACCTTTCTTGTTTTGATTGGCTGCCTTGGCGCAGCCGCACTCTTTGGCGCATTGCGGGTTGTCAATGAAAAGGACCAGGCGCTACTCGCAAAAGAGAAAGCCAGCGACGAACTAAAGAGCTTGCAGGAACGTGAAAGAGAGACGAAGAACGCACTCAAGGCCCTGGCTGATACGGAGGCGAAGCGACGAAGAAGTCAGCAAGAGCGGGTTGAGTTTCAGGAGGTCTCCAGAAAACTCAATGACTTGACTGTGAAATCTCTCATCCCGGGCCCCGATCGAGATGCGCTGCTCGGTGAATACGATCAGTTGTTAGGCAGTGCTCGTCGCGTGAAAACAAAGCGGATAATTCAAGTGGAAAAGGCTAAAACACTTATCCGTTTTCAGAGATTGCTCGCGGCCCGGAAAATGTTTCAGTTACTAAAAGTAGAGAGCCCTGGGGCTGAGTCGACTTGGGATTTACAACTGAAGTTGAAATTGGCGGAATTGACCAACGTGTCAAAGAGCTTTCTGAAATTCCTCGACCGCTACGCTAAAAAATTCCCAAAGAGCGCTGTTGCGCTGTATCTAAACGCATATCGTAGTGACGATCGAGGCCTCCAGCTGCTAGCCCTCAATAAGGCTATTCAGAAAGATAGCCGCCTCCCAATCGCCTATGTTTACCGCGCTGGTATCTATCTGCAAGAACGGCGAGAGACTGAAAAAGCCGTTGACGATTGCAACCGGGCGATCTTGGTATCCCCTTCTTTCTTCTACGCATACATTCATAGAGGACGAGCTTTTCGTCGCTTAAAACGATTTGATGAGGCATTCGAAGAGTTCGAACACGCGCTGATCATCGCGGACATCTCTCGGGTTCGTCGTGAGATTGGATCGTTATATATGGAAACGAAATTGCCTCGACAGGCAATGCCCTATCTGATTAAGGCCGTTTCACTGAATGAGAAAGATCTGCTGGCCTACCAGCTGCTCATTCGCTGCGCCTTTCTCTGTGAGGATAGTCAACGGTTTAACTATTTGAAGCGCTTTGAATCTCAATTTCCAGAAGCCGCCGAGCAATTGAAGAGTGAACTCGGAGTCTCTCTCGATCAAGAGACGATTGAAGCGACTTTTCAGAAGCTCATGGGGCAAGCTGGAAAAGCGAAGATTGAGAGGAAGTATCAGACGGCGCTGGACTATCTGAAGAAGGCCGAGCAGCTCAAGCCAGGGTCCGCAAGGGTAGGCATCGGATTGTTGGAGATTTATGTGAAGGCGCGGCAGTTTGACAAGGCGGAGGCATTGGGTGAGAGACTTGTCAAGAAATACCCAAGTCGCTGGGAACCTTGCTACTTCTACATGGAGACCTTAGTCAATCAACAGCGCTTTCTCAGAGTTCTTGAGTTTTTTCCCCGAGCGGAGAAGAGCGCGCCGAGTGATCAAGTTCGTGAGGAAATGAAATGCTACAAGGCTTCAGCTCTCATTGGTTTGAAGCGTTATGAGGACGCATTGATTTCCTTAAATCAGATTCCGGAGTCATCCAAGAGCTATTCCCTAGTACTCTATCTATACGGGCTGACCTATCGCCGAATGAAACTGCACAACAAAGCCTTAAAGAATCTACGTCGCTCGTGGGAAATGGGTTACTTCTTAGCACTCGTAAAAGCCTTGGATATCTTGAAAGACCTAAAGAATGAGAAAGAATGGAAGGCCGAGTTGGGTAAAGCGCTCCGGGTTTATCCTCAGTGGCGCTCTTCACTCAAACGCAGATTCGGTGTGCTCCCTCAATAGAGCTTCTTCTTTGGCTTTTTAACCAGCGCTTTCTTTGGATTTGTTAGAAAGCGTTGAATCATTAATCCAGCCACGCGGTCACAGGCCTTCGCGGCGTTCTGTCCTCCGGCGTTGCAGGCGATAAGCACCGCGAAATCACGTTTTGGAGCCACCCAAACGACGCAGAAGTTCATTGTGTTTGAGCCATTGTGAACGAAGACTTTCCCCTTGCCCCAAGGGCGCTGTGTGACCACCCAACCGAGGCCGTAACTCCCACCAAAGATAGGGTTGTGCAGCAGCTTAAGGGTCTTCTTTGACAACAACTTTGGCTCGCCATTGTAGGCTTGGAGATGCAGGCTGACAAATTTTCCCCAGTCGCTCAGAGACATATGAAGCGTCCCAGCCGGGGCGATTGCTGGGGGATTGTCGGCGTAGCGACCCGGACGGATGGGAGAGGCTTTGCCTCCAGAGAATTGGTGAGGCCACGGTTGGTCGAGCTTCTCAGCGTCGCCCATGGCTCCCGAGCCATAGCTTGTCATTCCTAAGGGTTTGAAGAGCTTCTCGGCGATAAGCGCTTGATAGCCTTTGTTGCAAACTTTCTCTGCGATGGCCCCGGCGACGGCGAAGCCCGCGTTGGAATACATGAATTTCTCACCAGGCTTTGCAGCTGGGGCTTCCCCAAGCATCATCTTGATATAGGTCAAGCGCTGTTGTCGCTGATTTCCAGGGAGCTTGTGAATGTCGGTGAAGCTCTTTCCCTTTGGCCAGGTCCTTGTCGGAAGCCCAGATCGGTGAGAGAGGAGATGAAGGAGGGTGACTTGGCGAAAATTGGGATGCATGGGCATCTTTGGGAAGACCTCG
>JARGOJ010000274.1:7599-9449 GCA_029210225.1 Planctomycetota bacterium | reverse complement strand
TAATGTTCTATTTGATTGACTCAAACTTGATTAGTAAGAGCCCCTCACCCCAGCCCTCTCCCCACTTCGCGGGGCGAGGGAGTTTTGATATACCTGAGTTCATAGCTATCAACAAAGCAACGCTCTCTCTCGAAGAGTCTGAAGG
Organism: Planctomycetota bacterium; assembly: GCA_029210225.1. Lineage (GTDB taxonomy): Bacteria > Planctomycetota > J058 > J058 > JARGOJ01 > JARGOJ01. The sequence continues at coordinate 9,304 of JARGOJ010000274.1, read as the reverse complement.
TAAAGCTCCCTTCACTAGGCACTTGCGTAGGAAGCATCTCGCGGGGGGGCGATCAATTTCGTGCCGATTGACCAGGTCTCAAACTCACCCCTAACTAAACAGGAATGAGGCTTGTATGTTCGGGAGCGACTTGGAGACTGTATCAGCCGACACTACTTTTCGACTGAGGTATGGGACTTCGCGGGCACTCTTTATTTCTCTTTCATCATCGCCTCTGGTGGTGCGCCGCTTAAATTTGAATTTTCATGGCTATTGAGAGTTTGAGAACGAGAGTTTGAAAGCCGCTGTTAACTTCTAGCATCTCTTCGCAGCTCTATGAAACGGCCTGCATAATCTTCAGCAACCTTTCTTATTTTTGAATGAGAGACATCTTCCTTATTATGTGGTGCTTTGTTTGTCCAGTTGTAGCAGCCGTGAATGGCACTATTTAAGTCGAAGACCACAAACTTGTGATGCATGATGTTTCCAAACCGGCCGGAAGGTTTGATTCGATAAGTTTCGAAGTGAGCCTCAAAATCAAAGCCGGTGTTTCTATTTATCTCATCATCGATAATTATCAGTTGAATGTTCACTCCGGACTTGTTTTTGTTGACAAGGCTTTCGAATAGGTTCCTGTTTGTGAACCAGGCAACAGCAATCCAAATTGTGAATCTCGCGGCTTCGATTTCTGCCAGACAAAGCTCTCTAATCCTTCGAAAGTGAATCTCAATACTTTCTTCTTCAACCTCTATCTGGTTTGAATCGACAACTTTGTACTGTTCGTCAAGTAGTTGGAAGCAGTAGCCATCGTCTCTAATGACTGCATTACAATGCTCGATCGCTGAAATTCTATCCTTTAGCTCAATCTCTTTAGCTGCGAAGTGGGATGTGCGGACAATCTCCTCAAGCAGGTTCTTCAATGCTTCGCTGCCATTTAAGGCCTGAATCCTAGTTTGCGCGTAATCTTTTCTGGACAGATTTCCAGGGCATCCATCGTCATATTCATCGTCAAATCCAAAGCTGCGAAACAACGACGTCAGATCCTTTCCTGATAATCTCGGTGTGAATCTATTGTCACCGATCACGAACTTTGCCAGGTAGCCAATTACAGTGGCGGATACATGCATGTTGAGTGCCCCATGGAACAGCTGGTATCGATCCCGTCAAGCGTTCGCTAATTGAATGGTTTTTGATTCTCAACGCTTGATCTCGTAGAAGTCTGTTTGCATATTTTATCATCTGGTTGGGGAGCAGAGTTTGAGGTTGTTTTGTTGACGAAAGAAAGAAAACACATTGTCAGAGCAGTCTACTTCTGTCTCTATACTAATTCGCATTCGAATGAAGAAGAGAAAGGGATGCTCAGAAGACGCATCCTTTTCTTCTCAAAACACTCGTTAATAGCCTCGTCCTTTGCGGCGGATGTTTTTATACATCTGCTTCGTCTGGGCCTTGCGATTGCGCTTCTCTGCTTGCCGCGCTTGCACATTGACCTTCCGCTCAAGCCACGCTTGCTCTTTCTTGAGCTTCAAGTAGTTTTGAAAGCGTCCAGCGTCTAAGGCCCCAGTATCGAGGGCTTCCCGAATGCCACAACCTGGCTCGGATTGGTGCTGGCAATCATTGAAGCGACACTCGCTCGCGAATTGACGAACATCTTCGAAGATATTGTCAATCTCTGAGTCGTCGTCGGCCCATAAATGCAGCTCCCTCATCCCCGGAGTATCAATGA
>JARGOJ010000274.1:0-7565 GCA_029210225.1 Planctomycetota bacterium | reverse complement strand
CAACCGCCGCGATCGCGCAGGATTAAATCGCGTCGCGTCGTGGTATGACGACCTCGATCATCCCCAGCGCGAATGTGACTGACAAACTGTTGAGGGCGACCGAGTAGAGCATTCGTCAAGGTTGATTTGCCGACCCCTGAGGAGCCAACGAGGGCGACTGTCTCGTTTTGAGAAAAGTATAGCTCCAAGTCTTCAAGGCCATCCCCTAATTCAGCGCTTACGCAATGAACGGGTGAGCTTCCCGCGACACTGAGAACAAGAGCCACGGTTTCCCCAGGGTTCTGACAGAGGTCCCGTTTGTTGAGGATAATGACAGCCTTCGCGCCACTCTCAGCGATCATACCGAGGTAACGTTCCAAACGCCGCAGCTTCAACTCGCGGTTCATCGCTGTGACTAGAAAGACATAGTCAACGTTGGACGCGATGATTTGGCCATAGAGGTCATTGGTGCCCGCAGACTTTCGAGTCAGCGCTGAGCGTCGCTCGATGACCTCGACGATGCTCGCCTTGGCCTCATCAAGACGGGGTTGAACCCAAACCCAATCACCGACAGCGGGTAACTCCGTTGGGGATTCAGCGAGGTGTCTCATGCGACCACGGATTTTCGCGTCTAGTTCTCCAGCCTCGGTGACGACGCGATAACAGTCTTTTTCTTGAGTCATGACGCGGGCTGGAATGAGCTCTTCAGAATCTTCGTGCTTGGTGCTTTTCTGGCTGTCCCAGCCAAATGAGAGTAAGTTTTTCAATGCAGATTTCCCTTCCGCGCCTTGTCGAGAGAGACAGGGGCGGTGAGTCGGTTGATCGTGGATCAACGATAAATTCGAAATTGAGAATGATTGCCGCTTTGAAAGGGCCTTGCTGTCTCAATACGAGAGGAAATCGCGGGGCTAACTTAAAGTTATCCCAGTCTTAGCGCAGTATTTTCGTCCGTGAATTGAGAAGGAAGACCCTTTGACACGGGGCTACAGAAGTCTTGGCCATTCGACTATTTCCTCCTGAGAGTAAGCTCTCAAAACTTTGAACAAAAGTGAAACCGATGTCCATCGGATTGCGGCTTGTCGGTTCCTTGGAATGCCCCTATGAAGACGGAAAAGCGCCAAACTGTCAAAAAAAATCTCGAAAAAGCCCCGGAAAGTCGAAAAATATCCGTCAATCATCATAATGGTGTTACTCCTGGCCTGAGACAACGCTATGATTGGGGTGCTTTGGAACGACCATGGGTAGGATAAACCGGACGGTTTATGGATCATGATACGGCCAAGTGGCAGCGCCTCTGCAAGAGTGACCCTGAGAACCTTGAGTTTCAGCGCGCCGCGATAAAAGCCCGTGCGCGGGTCGATGGACCGAGGGTTCTTTTAGAGCCGCTCGTGAATCATCAATTTTGGGCTGAGGTCGCCGAGTGGCGCCGCGAATTAGCCTTAGAAGCAGTCACCCAGCTCCTCGGTGACGACTACCAATTTCTCGGTCTGCACGAATTTCAATGCGCCGATCAACATCACTCTATTTCTCAGTTTCAGCACAAATCCAGCGACTTAATCTTTCACTTAATTCCTGGCGGCCGCTTTTCCATGGGGTCGGATGATTTCGCTCAGGAGCAACCTGTTCATCCCGTCGACATCGCTCCGTTTCTCCTCGGTCAATTCTCGGTGACGCAGTCGCAGTGGGACCGCCTTGGAGGCGAAGATTCTCGCGCTTTCCGCGGTGAGAATCTGCCTATCGAGACCGTCAGTTGGCATGACGCTGAAGAGTGGCTTGGGCGCCTTGGCGCCGAGTTTCGTTTCCCCAGTGAATCGGAGTGGGAATATGCTTGCCGCGGAAACACTGGGACGGATTTCTTCTGGGGCGAAGACTACTTTTCAGAGACGATGGAACGCTTCAAGGATCATAGCCACGCTTGGTTTGATTCGAACAGTCAAATGCGTCCTCATGCCATGGCTGAGCATAGTGACCGCGCCAACGCCTTCGGTCTGATCGATATGGTTGGGAACGTCTTCGAATGGTGTGGTGACTGTTGGATTGATCAATATGAAGTGGGGCCAAAGAGCGAGAAAATTCGTCACCGATCCAAGGATTCTTCGAAGGTCCTGCGAGGCGGGAGCTGGCGTTCAAGCGCGGCAGACTTACGCTCGGCAAACCGGGCTCGTTGTGAGCCGTGGCAGCGTCGGGGAGAAGCAGGGCTGCGCGTAGCCTTGGATGTTCCGGGGTGGAGAGAAAATAACGGATAGCGCTCTCAGGGAGTTATTGTGACAGCTTGAAATGCGTGATGCTTCTTGCTCCCATAGCGTGACCTTTGAAACTTTAAGAAAGTGAGAATGGCTGCGGTGACACGATTTGTTCACGTTCGTCACAAAGACCCTATAGCGCTGGAGCAAGAGCGAGAGCTGCTCATTGTTTGCTCTCCGATGCGGAGTCATGTGAACCTCTCCCGGATCATTCGAATGGCGGCTTGCGTCGGACTCAAAGAGGTGATTGCGATTGGTCAGGGGAAGGTCGACAAGAAGATTGCTCGGGATGGGGCTGACAACGTCGAGGTCAAAGTGAAGCGCTCTCTCGTTCCTGTCTTGAAGAAGCTCGGCGAGCAAGGCTATACCCGTGTTGGGCTTGAGCAGACGACGAATTCTCATATCCTCGCGGACTATGAGTTTCCCAGAAAAACGGCGCTCATCATTGGCAGTGAGCGGGAAGGCCTGAGCGCCGAAGCTCTTGAGCATGTTGACGCGGTTGTTGAAATTCCAGTCTATGGCTTGCCCTATAGTTACAATGCCGCGACCGCCACGATTATTGCGATTTATGAATATTGTCGCCAGTATCCAAAAGGCTAGAACCCAATGAGACGACGTCAACGGATCCTCAATCCCCACGATATCATTCTGAACCCTGGCACTCGCGTGGTCTTGCAGCAGCGCTTTGACGATGAGAATGGCTTCCTTAAGACTGGGACCATGGGTCAGGTCAAGCGCTTCTGTGAGGATCAGATCGTTGAGGTTGAAACGCCCGCTGGGCGAATCTTTCGAGTTCCCAGAGATCATTTAGTTGTTCAAAAGCAACGTGTTTTGGCGCGGGCTGCCGCTCGTCAACAGGGCTGGGACGACTATAAAGACCGAATCATCTTTGCGTCGGTTGTGGGCTCTCATGCCTGGGGCTTGTCAGGCCCTGGGAGCGACCAAGATATCAAGGGCGTCTTTGTGCTGCCTTTTGAAGATCATAGTGGCTTTTATAAGGTCGTGGAGGAGATTCAGGATCCGAGAGGAGATGGTCAGTATTGGGAGATTGGAAAACTCATTCATCAGGCGTTGAACGCCGACCCAAATACCTTGGAGGCCTTGTGGTCGCCGTTGTTAGTCGCGCTCACGCCTCTGGGTGAAAAACTCTTAGAGCGTCGCCGCATGTTTGTTTCGAACGCCATTGTTGGGTCCTTTGGTCGTTATGCTCTCAGTCAATTCAAAAAGATTGACCATCGGTTGAAGCAAGGAGACCCGGGCAAGATTGCGCGCCCTAAAAACGCTTATAATTTGCTGCGTTTGCTTTATTCGGCGCTTCGTTGGATACGTGAAGGTCAACCTCTTATGACAGTAGAGGGAGAGATTCGCAGTGAGTTAATGGCCATTAAACAGAGCCAAGTTCCCATTGAAGATGTCTTAAAACGGGGTTTTGATTTGGCCGCTGAGGTCGAAGAAGCGCACGGCAAGAACAGTTGTTTGCCCGATGAACCCGACTTCGACGCCGCACACGACTTATTGATTGAGATGAGGCGTGCGGCCGCTGATAAACGTCAGGCGTGCTTTACATCTCTACCAACGGTTCCTGCTCCCATATTAAATTATCCAGAATTGACAGAATGGGACTTCGCTAAGCCCCAATCTCCGAAACTCAGTCAATTGAGAATGGTGATCTTCGATTTGGACGACACCCTCTTTGATTGTTACAGTCAGTGCGTTCTCGCCGCTCATAAAGAGGCGGCCGAGGCCATGGTCAAAGCGGGTCTTAAAGCGGACCCTGGGGAGGTCGCCGAGGCGCGTTTGGCGTTCCGAGGCAAACACCCCGATGCTCGCCTCGAAGACATGGTCTGTAGCGCGCTTGGCTTTGAAGCCCATGAAGACATTGCCCGGGCCGGAGAAACAGCGTTCTTTCAGAGAGATCCAGGCGCTTTGACCCCGTTTCCCGAGACGGTTCCCATTCTGAATTTATTAAAGGAAAAGGGCCTCAAGCTTGGCTTGGTTTCCCGAGGGGACGAAAAGACGCAACAAAGAAAAATTGATTCGTTGAAGCTGCGCGCTTATTTTGACAGCATTTCTATTGTTCCTTTAGGATCACCGAAGAGCGTTGCCCTAAAGGAATTATCTGACGAGTTCTCTGCGAATGAGGTCCTTGTCGTCGGCGACAATATTCGAGATGAGATTCGCGACGCACGGCAATTGGGGATGCCTCACTGCTGGCTCTCTCGGGGCGAATTTAAGAGCGCTCCGCTGTTTCGAGTTTGGACCATTCACGCGCTGTCTGAACTTCAAGAATGGTTGAACGGAGATTGGGAATGAATCGCATTGGTCCCTATGAGGTCGAATCGGAGCTCGGACGCGGGGCCATGGGAGTTGTTTATCGTGTCCGCGATAGCCGCTCTGGCAAAGTCGGCGCACTAAAATGGATGCTCAACAACGATCCGCGCTTAGTCAAACGCTTCGAGCAGGAAGGGAGCCTCCTCAAATTCCTCGCGGTTCATCCAAACATTGTCAATATTTGGGAGCTTGGTCAGCACTCAGGGCGCCCCTATTTTGTCATGGAATTAATTGAAGGGGCCGCGACTTACGAAGACGTCTTGCAGAAAGGTGCGCTCAGTACTGAAGAAGCGATCGCTTGCCTTATTGAAACGGCTAGAGCCCTTCACTTTTGCCATGAAGCTGGGGTCCTTCACCGCGACGTCAAGCCCTCAAATATTCTCCTCGACCGGGATAATCATGCCTTTCTCAGTGATTTTGGAATTGCGAAGAATAAGCAAGGAGAGAGCTTAACCCTCTCTGGAGAAATTATTGGCACCCCGAGTTATATGGCCCCCGAGCAAATTGATAATGACCCAGACTCCATGGATCGCAGAGTCGATGTTTATGCTCTTGGCGCAATCCTATATGAAACAATGTGTGGAGTCCCGCCGTTTACTGGGGAGAGCACTCTCACTGTCCTTAAGAAAATAACTATGGAAGAGCCCACACCGATCATTATGCGGTCTGGTATCTCCAATCCTTATCTTGAAGACCTTTGCCTTCAGACTCTGTCAAAAGACCGAGATCTTCGCCCCGCAACCGCTGAAGCTTTTGCCATGCGCTTGGAGCAATACCTGCGTGGTGAAATTGAAAATGGTCAAGGTCGTCCTAAGAAATCTCGGTCAAGCAATGTCACAACGATCTTGGGCATACTTGTTTCCTTGGCATTAATACTCACTGGAATATTTGTGACCTCAAACTCACTGACTGGAGATTATGAAGAAATTCTCTGGGGGATGGCGGTTCATGAATTGAGCTATGGGGTTCCTCTCTCCGGAGAGGCCGTGACAGAATTGAAGCGATGGCAGGCAACTTCAGGGACCCAACAGTGGAAGGATCATGCGCTCACTCAGCATTGGATTCTCGCTGGTGAATTCTCAAAGGCGAAAGCCAGCCTCGATTTACTACCGAAGGGGCCCGAAAAACAAGCCCTCTTAGTTGAGTATTATCGAGTTCAAAGGAAATGGGATGAACTCTGGCCGTTGCTCAGCGACGATTATGCTCCCTTGCCTTGGATGACTGAGAATGTCGGCCGGCGTTGGCTGAAACTAGCGTTGGATCTGGAAAAAACGGAGGAGCGCGTTAAAACCGCGAAGGCGTACTATCATGCCGCGCTGGAGTTAGAACAAATTGATTTAGCGACCGCCGCCGATTGCTATTGCAAGGCTGGCTTAATCGATATTGACGTCCTTGTGAGGAATCCCTCGGCAGCGAAAGCCTTGAATGAATCCGTCAGGCAGAAGCTTGACTCTCTGGCTCATGCGAAGACCACCGAGGCGAAAGCAGAGCTTCTCAAGAGCGCTCAGCGAGACTTATATGTCGCTCGCCTCACTGACCCGAGTCGCGCTTTGGCGGGAGCGCAGTGGATTCGTTATACGCGAGAAGCAGGATTGACGGACAAGTTAAGACCCTGGGTTAAAGAGTGGAAGAAACAGTCAGGCACGCCTTGGAATCTTGTCCTCGATGGTTTGGAGCGAAGTTACAGTGAGGAAGCGCTAAAGAAAGTCGACAGTCATGTCGTGGCCTCCTATCCCAAGCCTTGGGGGGAAATCCTCAATGCGATTGGGAGGCTCTCTGCGAAGAATCGCTATGAGTTCTTGAAAGAGTGCCTAATATTGAGGCCACGATATTCTTTTCTGTGGCACAAGCTCGGTCGCGCCAGCACGGATGGATTGCTGAAGGTCATGGAGGGCGCTCGGCACATGGAAATCGCGGCCAGCCAAGAGGACTTCCCAGAGGTCTTGTTCTGGGCAGGGCGCTACAATCTCCAACTTGGACGCCTGGAAAAGAGCATTAAGCTCCTTGATCGCGCTGTATTACGCGGTGAAGAATTGAAATATAAAAGCTTCAATATGTGGCATTCTTACGAATTGGTACGCGCCTACGAACAACTTCGCAAGCCCGAATATCTGACTCGTCAAAAGGACATCTTAGACTTGTTGGAGCGGAGGAATCGCTTTAAAGGAAACATTGATCTTTGGCAGATGCGGGCCCGTGTTTATGGGGAATTAGGCTTCGCGGAAAAGGCTCGCGAGTATCAATTACACGCACAATCTTTGAAGAAGTCATGAGAGCATCATGAATTCTCGGGCACTCCAAAATTTAAATGACCTGGCGAGCGAATTGAAATTTTTCGAAGGGCTGTGCCTCTAGTGGATTTGGATAAGGCCCTCCGAGATTGGCTCCTCAAGAGTGGTTGGTTTGATCCGCCAACTCTGGATCAGGTTTTTTCCAGTCGACCGCAGATTGACAAAGCCAATCTCTGTGAACGCCTTCATGCTCTGGGAATGCTGACGAAGGAGCAAGCTCAGTTCGCGCTTGGTGAAGTGCAGCGACAAGCAGGATCGACTCGGAATGCTGTTGCGAAGCAGGAGTCTCCCGGAAAATTCTTATCCCGAGCTTTGAGCGGCTTCAGCTTCGACGAAGGTCTGCTAGGCCATAAGTTCGCGGGATACACCATTCAGGGAGAGGTGAGTCGAGGCACAATGGGAGTTGTGCTAAAAGTGAGTCACGACGATTATGATCGTCCACTCGCGATGAAGGTCCTTCATTGTCACTATCACGACGAAGTGATATCAAAGCGATTTGTAAGAGAGGCGACAGTCTTAAAGCACTGTGACCATCCTAATATAGTGAAGGTCTACGACTTCGATGTCGTCGATAAGATGCCCTTTTATGTCATGGAGTTCATTGAGGGCCAATCGCTAGAATTGATTATTCAAGAGGAGATACAACGCCACGGCAGCGTCCCCGATTTTGCCTGGACGGCCTCTGTTTTTGAAGGTCTCGCCGACGCTTTGGCCTACTGCC
>JARGOJ010000273.1 GCA_029210225.1 Planctomycetota bacterium | reverse complement strand
CGACGACGCCTGTCAACTCTATCCCTATCGCAATTTCAAAGCGGAGCTGTGTGACCTCTTTAAGCTCCCCTACAAAAAGTACAACAGCTCCAAAGAGCTTGAGAGTGGAAAAGATCTGGACCCATTCTTAATTGAGAAAAGAAAACTCGCAGACGCGAAAAACATTCGCCAATTCTTCGAAACCAAGCCCGAGAAGCTCGACATCTTAGTGCGAACCCTCCGGCGTAGAATTGACAGGTTAAAAAAGAAGTCAGAGAGCACTATGGAAGCAGAATATATGCCTCCTTTTCTCATTGGGCAATTCGAAGTCGACCAGAACACCTGGTCTCGCAACGGCGGGCGTCTTCCCCTAAACAAAGACCTCATTGGTGGTAAAAAGAACACCGCGCTCCCCATTCATTATCTCAATGTCCTGGAAGTCCGAGAATGGCTCAGAAAGCGCTCTGGGAACTTGCGGCTGCCTTCCGAGCATGAATGGCGTTATGCAGCGCTGGCGGGAGCCAAAACCCGTTATTTTTGGGGTGATAGCGTTGAAGAGGCCAAGAAATACTGCTGGTATCGGTCCAACAGCGAGAACACCCTGCATTCAAAAGCTGACCATGCAAACGCAGGCAATGCCTTTGGACTTATTGATACGCAAGGCAACGTTGGCGAGTGGGCAGAACCCATGTGGCAACCTTGGAACATAGCCTGGCAAAAGAAAGATCGTAAGGACGTTCTCCGATCCTTTTCCACTCAACTGTTGGACAAACAAGCCATCATATTGGGCGGGTCGATGTGGTGGGGCCTTAATCGAAGCACCCCCGATTATCCCTGGTACAGATTCACCGACGAGAACTGGGGAGCATGGGGCTTTCGCGTCGCCGCCTCCATACGCTAGGAAGAGCAACATCGGCAAGAGCCAGCGATTTCAAAACGGCGCTCTGCTCCTCGCCCAAAAACCCATACAGTCTCCATCCCTTAACCTGGAACAGTCCAGGCGCCTCCGTGTCTGAGCACTTCCCCTTGGAAAGAGGCTGCATTCCTGTAGCCGAACAGCGGTCCCGCACTTTTCGAAACGAAAACTGCATTTCTGGCGAGCAAGTCGTTATCATGGGGCCTTCCAAAATGATCCCTGAGACGAGGATCCCATGTCGGGGGAATTCCGACGCGTTGAAGAGCGCGCAAAATTTATCTTGGCTCAAGGCTGGCTCTCCCGAGAAGTGCTTCGCGCTCTTCTCCTTGAACTCCAAAATCAGCCGGGCCTCAATATGGACGCCCTGCTCCTCTCTCGACAACTACTCAGCCCCGAGCAGCTCTCCCGCATCCCAACTCTCCCCTATTCTCAAGAATATCAGAGGAGAACGCAGCCAGAGAGTCCTCGTCGCCGTACTAAAACGGCGAGGCTCAGCGCCATTCCCAACCCTAATTCGGCCGAAGAACCCATTCGTCCCATTCCCAAACTCACCTCGGTCTCCGCGACTCAAAATGGCCCCATTCTTGGAATGATCGAAGCGCCAAGCAAACGCGGACCGAAGCCTGGCGAGGACTTTGGCAACTACAAGATCCTCTCTTCCATTGGACAAGGTGCCATGGGAGTTGTCTTCAAAGCCATCCACAAATTCAGTGGAGACAAAGTCGCCATAAAATTCATCCTCGATTCCGAGCCCGACCCCGACGATGTCAAACGCTTTCAAAAGGAGATTCAAACCCTCATTCAATTGAAGCACCCCAACATTATTGAAATTCTCGACTTCGGCGAAATTGAAGGACACCTCTTCTTCGCCATGGAATATCTCGTCGGATATGACCTCGAAGAAATGGTCGACAAGGCCATTGAAAAATCGTCCTCAGCACCTCCCTGGGACAAAACACTCCCTTACATCATCGACATTGCCGAAGCCCTCGTCGAATGCCACAACAACGATGTGCTCCACCGCGATGTCAAACCCAGAAACATCTTCATCGACACTAAAAACAAGCGTGCGGTACTCCTCGACTTCGGTCTGATGCGCAAGCAACGCGGTCAATTGTCAGGCTCTGCCAGCAGCGCTCAGGGATTGACGATGACCGGCGAAATGGTCGGGACCCCTGCCTTTATGGGCCCCGAGCAATTCTCCCACGGCGGCATTTATGGCGACCCCAGCCCCTACTCAGACGTCTGGGGAATTGGCGCGTCCTTGTTTTACGGGCTCACTGGGCTGCCCCCTTTTAATCAACCCAACGCCGCTGATATCTATCAAGCCCTCACCAGCGAAGCCCCGCCCTATCCCTCTTCTCTCAATGAAGAGGTCCCGGATTGGCTCGACCAGCTCTGCGTCGCCACGATGGCCCGAGAGCCATCACAACGCATTCCCATGAAGACGCTCATTAAAAAAATGCGCGCCCAAGGTAAGCGACAAATTCCAATTCTCGCGATCAGCGGAACAATCGCTCTCATTGCAGTCCTTGGATTCTTAGTGAACACCTTCAATCAACCGACCCATCCCTTAAAAATCGTCGAGCTCGCCGCTAAGAAAACAATGACCCGCGAGCAAGGTATTAAAATCTCTGGGCGAATTAGCGAAGCGAATCAAAGGGTCCAAGTCGGAGAATTTACTATTCAGTCAGGTCCCAATGGTCGCTTCGAACAAGTCATACCTTTGACTCACGGAGAAAATACAATCGTCATTAAGACACGAGGAAATGAAAAGTCCCTCGTCGTCCACCAAGACTCTATTCCCCCAAAAATCAGCTATTTAAACTCGACCATTAACTTGGCCAAAGAAAACGCCATCGCCTACCAATTAGACAAAGGATGGATTCTTCGTGGCCGAATCAAAGACCTCTACCCGCACTCCATCAATTGCTCTGAAATGGTCGCTGAGCCCGACAAGAATGGCTTCTTTACATTAAAATTCCAAGCCTTTCAGAGCCTCGATCCCTATGTTGAATTCTCTATCACAGCCCTCGATAAAGCTGGCAATCAGCAGACTGATAGAATATTGATCATGCCTCCGGCGACGCAAAAGCCCGTCCCTGATGAAACGAAATCCCCTCGGGATAGAGGGGTAAAAAAACAGTCCAGTAATGTCGTTCAAAATTACATCTATCAAATGAGCCGAAATAAAAATGAAGAAGCTCTCTGGAAGATATTAAGCGAGCATCAGCAATGGCAAGATTCCAATTCAGATCTTCAAGACGAGGCCATTGCCATGTGTACCTCGCGACTCAAAGGGTCGTTCTCTTATGTTGAAACAAAGCTCTTCCAATGCGGCCCTATCAAGAACAGAATCGCCATCTTCAAGCACCTGAAGACTGGAGCGATCTTTCACTTGATCCCTGGTCAAGTCCGGGATGTCTCTTGGTATTCAACTCCCGACTTAGAGTATGTCATTCAGTATCTTAAGATCCTCGCCTCTGAAGACCTCAGTGCTGATGTTCTGCACGCCACCTTGCTTAATCCACCCTATCGAGGATTGAAACAAGCCATATGTCAAGAGTTTCAACTCTCTGTGAGAGAAGCGCCCAATGAAAATAGAATGAAGCGAGAATACGACGCAACCTATATTACTGATCACTTGAAGACTCTCAACGATGGCAAATCTCGACTAAAAAAGCTATTTGGCAAACATTTTAGATACTACAAAATTCAGGGCAAAAAATCGGAGAGCCGAGAGTTCATAAGGCCTTTCCTCATGGCCCGCCGAGAGTGCACCAAAGCTGTTTGGGCGAAAGCCTACGCCAAAGATGATTTGAGCAACGATCAGAGCCCGAAATACCGTCTTGAGTATCAAAAGGTCGAGAGCTGGCTCAAGCAAATCAACGGAGTCAGCGGACAATTAAGGCTACCAGGTCAATTCGAATGGCAACATGCTTGCGATGCCGGGGCCGATACAATCTTCTATTGGGGCGATCAGCTCTCTGGCTTCAAAGACTATGTTTGGTCTGCCCAATCAAGCCCCTCGCCCCGAACCGTCACTGATCATGAAAAGAAATGGAACGCCTTTGGACTCACCGACATGATCGGCAACGCCGAAGAGTGGGCGCAGTCCGACTGGCCCCGCTGGCTGAAGATGCGTCCAAAGACACCAATCAGCGAATATCAATGGCTCCGAATCCAAGAGCAAAAACCAGTGATGGGAGGCTCGACATTCTGGCCTGATAAGTTCTGCCGGTCCTCACTGTTTCACTACAAGCAGTCTCAAGGAGTCTGGGGAGCCTGCGGTTTTCGATTGGCAGCGAGCATCCCTTGAAAAGCCTTCGATTCATGAAGACCCAGACGTTCAGCCAATTTCACTAAATCCAAAGTTCCAAGTATCGCCGCCGTGACAGGGCGCTTATTGTTCCAAAAAATGAGCGACGAGTAATAGTCGATGCTCTCCTGGGAATTGAGCAATTGGCAGGCTAGCTCGGCCTCGACCTTTGAAAGGAATGGCAAGAAGTAGCAGGTGTCATCCAACATGACTGTCTTCTTTTCATAAGGCGCGACAACATGGAAGTGGATCTTCGCTGAGAAACCCGAAATCGCGACCTTCCACTGAGTGAATGAATAATCACCGATGCCAAAAATTGAAAAGCGAGGCTTATTCTTATAGATAGAACTGCGCCTCGCGCTCAATGCCTCTCCATGGCGATTGAGATAGGCCCATGTCTTCGGCCATTTCAATTCTAAGCTATCTGTCTCCTGTCCAATCTTTTGTTGGGTCACAATCACAAAGCGCCGGGGCTTGGCCAGAGTTGGCTTCATGAGATCGGAGCTCTTGAGTAGTGGATATAAAGCCTCGTCTTCGATATCGACAGCATCATTGAGGCCATTGATCCATTGGCCGTTCTCTCGGCGAAACTCCATAACCTTTGAGCAATCGTGCTTTAATCCGGAGCGCCACTTCAGCGGGGAAAGCCCCGCCAATTCTTCGACTTTTTTATAGGTCTCGATGTCGGCGATGAGGCGCCCATTGCTGTAGCCAATCCGGCTCTCACTCGTCCTTTGAAAGTCCGAGCAAACAAGCGCCGTCATATCTTTCGGGCCTTGGGATATCGAAGAGAGGCAAAAGAAGCAGGCATCAACGGCGGCCCCAAAGTATTTGGGAGCGTCTACTAAACTGAGGAAAGCCTCTGAGAAAGATCGATCTTCCGCCCAATAACTCGCCAGAATTTTGCGAGCAACAGAGCTCTTGCAGAGCATCGCCAGCTGAAAATCACGACCCTTTAATTGATCGACAAGGTGCTTGATAATCCACTCGGAAATGTCGAAATTGCTGGCGCCCGTCAATGCTTCAATCCCACGGGTCTTCTTCTGATTTCTCCGACCGGGGCGATTCTCACTGCCGAGGCGCGTCAATTCAGCGTTCGTCACCCAAGGAGGATTCCCCAGAATTAAAATTGGACCGGGAATCACTTTTAAGCGCTCGGACCAATCTTCAGTAAAGAAGTCGCAAGATTCTAAGGACAGCCGCTCTGAGTATTCCGCTAACGATTCTCTGGCAGCGCTTAGATATTTGGGATTAATCTCAAAGCCGAAGGCGTGGGCCTTAGGAAAGCTCTCCAAGGCTGCTTTCAGAAAGCCCCCCACCCCGCAGGTCGGTTCGACAATGGACGCCGGTTCTAGCTGCCCCATCTCTTTCAGAAAATGGCAACAGAGCCGCGCCAAGGAAGGAGGCGTCTGAAAATCTCCGAAGGCTGCCTTTCGTTGATCTTTGCCCAGCGTCAGCGACCTTTCCAATGCATCAAAGCCCCGCCTATAGGCAAGAAGAATACATTGGGAGCCCAGGCCGCCACCTGGGCATTAAAAACATTCAACTTAGCCAGATCAAGAAGCACAAAGGTCAAAATGTAGTAGCAGCCGCAAATAGCCATGCAAAGGAGCACTCCCTTCCAGGTGTCACCATTCTCATCGAGCACAAAAGGAAGTCCTAATATCATGAGAATGAGACCCGCAAAGGGATAGGCCACGCGACTCGCTAACAAGACTTCCATGCGCTGCTTATCATGAGGCAGACGTCGCTGCTGCTCCCGCAATTCCTGGGATGAGAGTGAGTTCAATGTTTGCGCGGCTTCGAAGATGTCCCTCGGTAAAATACTGGTCTCTAATACATAGCCGTCGTCATCGAAGGACGTCGCGACATAATCTTCATCCGTCGCTCCCTCGCCTTCTAGTTTCTTTCTAGCCCCAGTTTCATCATAGTCTAGCCGAGCTCCTCTCGACAGCACCCAGCGCTCTTTCTCTTCATTCCACTTGCCGGTCGAAGCCACCACTTCATAGCTCTCATGGCCGTCTTCGTCGGTTCTTTGATAGATCAAATCGAAGAGGACCTTCTCCTCAGTATTGTAAGCGTCCACCAATAAGACGCCCCCGTAGCGGTCGGGAATGGCCTTGGGTTGTTGCCTCCTGTTTTTACCTAAGAGACCGGCTTTTTGAACGTAATATTTAAATTGGGGAATGAAATACTCTTGGATACACCAGGTCACGCCTCCCAAAAACAAGGTCGTAATGAGAATAGGCATGACAATTCGAAGGGGGCTGCGCCCAGCGACCTTCATGGGTATTAATTCATTGCGCTGCTGCAATGATGAAACCGCGAGCATTCCCCCTAAAACTGCTAGAAATGGCGCCATTTGATAGAAGATTAACGGGATATTTGAGCTGTAATGAATGACGAGGATTTCATTCGCCGTGGGTCGAGGGCAACGACTAGATGTCTTCTCTACCTGGGTATTGCAGTGATAGCAACGCTCAGTCCCCACAGCTAAAGAGCGACCGCAGCCCGATTTCTTCGCCTTCTTAATTCGCTCGGGGATGTCAATAATGACGAAGAGCGTCAAAATCACGACGACCACCATCACGTAGGCGAACAAGAAGCGCTTCAGGACATATTTATCTAATAATGAAATCATTCGTACAAGTCTTCGCTACGCTCAACTTAGCGCCGAGAGGCCCAAAACGTTAACACAGCCCCGGCCGAGAACCCGATTATTGGACCCAACCAAAGCCACCAAACCGACGCTTGTCCCTTACCCGCGACGGACTTCCCCACTGTAAATGGAATGAAATAGAAGAGCGTCACTGCTAAAAATGACACAAAGAATGGAATGAGATGATTTTCACTCGCCAAAATGAGCGAAACCGGAATTCCGATTAACACAAAGATAAGACAGGAGGTCGGCGTCACAGCGCGTAAATGGATGGTCGCCTTAACCCTTCGGTCGTTCAAAACGTACGACTGCCCCCCAGACAAAAGTCCTTGAAGGGCATGATCGGTTCGATAGCCCATCAGCATATTGTAATACTGAGTTAACTCGTAGTTACTGAGGTCCTTCGGGCTCATTGTCGCGCTAGAACGCAGGGAGATCTCCTGGGTCAGAGTCTTAAAACGACCTCGGGAATGCTCAACAAGGTCGCCCGATTTGTTTTTATCGTAAATCGTTAAGCTCACGTCTTTGAGATTGAGGATGATCACATTCTTGGTCTTGTCGACCGCTAAGGTTCCTCCCTCTGCCACGATCTTCAAATCTTGATTGCCGTCTCGACGGCGCATGATGACCCCCTCAAGAGAGCCATTCGCGAAGGATCGAATGTAGAGATTGATTTTTTCAGAGTCTCGTCGAAAGCTCTTATGTTTGCCCTTTCCTAGCGACAAAAACTCCTCGATCACAGCCCCAGCCATTCGACTCTGCTCCCAATGCAAAGTCGGTAGTACCGATGCTTCAAGGGGAATCGTTAAGACCATGAGCAGCAATCCAGGGACAAATCCTGGCAACATTATTTGGAGCGGCGATATTCCACTCGCCTTCATCGCGAGGACCTCCTGGTTCGCCACCAAGCGTCCATAGGTCAAACTCACCGAGACCAAAAGGTTCACCGGCAGGAGGTACGGAAGTGTGTAAAGCACCGCGACTGGCAACATTTTGAAGAATTGAGCGCCGGAGACATCGGCCCTCAAAAGACGAAAGGCCGCTCCCAAACTGAAGACAAAGATCAGCAGGATGAAACATATGATGAAGGTTTTTATGATCGAAGAACTTATATAACGGTGAATAATCGACACCGAATCTCCATCTTCTTAAGTAGAGTCTTTGTCATCTCAATATCCTCAATGCTGGATATGACTCTCACATTTCGGATCAGGAGACTTTATACTTTCCACAGACCAATCACGATACCCGCAAGCCAGACCCATTGTGCAAAAGCGGGAAGGGAGAGAATTCAGATATGAGCGCCTCAAGAACTATGATACTCAACACCCCAAGCTTAGCCCTCGGCCTCGCCTTGGCCGTCTTTGTCCCCCAACAAGCGTCCGCTCAATCGAAGCCCACATCGAAACCAGCGACCCCCGATAAGAAAACTCCGGCAAAGAAGACGCCGAAAAAGAAAAAAGTTAGCAAGCGGGATAAAGAACTCGCGGTTCGAAAAATTCGCATGGCCGCCAATTCGGTCAGCGTGAACGCCAAGAAGTCTGAAACACTCGCCCTCGAAGCCCTCAAGCTCTACCCCGACTACGAACAAGCCCGCTCTTTCCTCGGCTGGCTCTACAACGTCAAACTCGGAGAGAATGAGAAAGCCCTTGAGCAGTACGAATACCTCATCAGAAATAGCAAAAACAAAAAGGTCAAAGCCGATGCCCTCGCCAATAAGGGCAGCTTGATCTTCATCACCAAGCGCGACGGTGAAACCGCGATCGAACTCTATAAAGCGGCTTACAGCGTCTATCGCGTTTGGGATTACGCAGACAAGGCCGCAAACCTCTGCTTCCATATCGAAAAAGTGAAGCGCTCCATGCACAACGCCAAGTTGGCTGAAAAGAGCATCCTCCGCCTCGCCAGCAAGCTCAAGAAGAAGGTCGACGCGACAAACGGCACTCAGAAAGAAGAATACGAGAAGCGCCTCGAACAGCTCCAGACAAACATTGTCAAGGTCAAGCTTCAACTCGCAACTTGCCACCTCTACATGGGCGACAAAGCCGCCGCTGCCAAAGTGATCACCGGCAACGAAGAGTTCCCAAGAGCCGTGAAATACAACCTCGCTCTCTACCGCGCCGTTCGTGGCGAGAAACAAGGCGTCGTGAACTCCCTCTCCGACTTCATGCTCACACGTAAAACAGCTAAGGCGAGAAACCTCCTCCGCGTCTTCATTCGCGAAGAGCCCGTCTTCAAGAGATACCTAGAGGGCAAAGCCTTCAAGAAGCTCATAACGGACGAAAAAGAGAAGGACGATAAGAAGGAAGACGCCAAGAAAGAAGAGAAGAAGGACGCCAAGAAAGGCAAGTGATTGCCAGAGGGCAAACACAGGGTCTGTCATCGACCCACATTCGCTAGCGGGCAAAGAACAAACTGGTGGCAAACACCAACTCCGAGGGCAGACACCGGGTCTGCCCCGACGGGTCCATCGCGTTGCTGTGGGCTCTGGGTTATATGAATCGCCATGTAAGGGCAAACCGCGCCGGAATGCCGGACCCAATAGTGTTCGGCAAGGTTCTTGAAGAGGAGTTCTTGTTCTCCCTTGAG
>JARGOJ010000272.1:3132-9472 GCA_029210225.1 Planctomycetota bacterium | reverse complement strand
AGAAAAGTCTTAGGGACCCCTTCAAATTCAGCGTCAAATTCTCTCTCAAAGAAATTTCTGTTCCAGAGCGCTGTGGTCCGCACCATTGGGAAATCCGGAAAATGAAATTTAGCCCAGGTCGGAACAGCCGGTCCATGAGGAACTAAACTTGCCCTCAAAGTGCCATCACACCGTTGAACGAGAGTTTTCTCTGTCCAGGTCCTCGCTGGAAAAGTCTTAGCCCACCTCCTTAGCAATTCTGAATAGTTTAGTTTGATGAGAATCCAACTTAGACGCCGCTCTCCCAACTGAAATTCGCGGAGGTTGTGACCCTGGGTACGAGTTCTTTCCTGCCAATCATGATCTCCATCATGCCAATCGAGGAACTCAGACATCTCCTCTTCAAAGGGATCGGCCCATTGCATCCGTTCCCCCCACCACTGCTGAGATTTCAGTCGATCTAACTGACTCCCACGATTCGCTAATCTGAGGTGATCCTCATACGTTTCGCGATGTTGGGCGTTCGGCCCAATTTCCTCCAAATGCTTCGGCAGAAAATCCAGGAGTAATCGATTCACACGAGGATCCATGCTTCCAACCATGGGGCCAATCCAATAACCGTGTTCTTCGAGATTTTCAGTGACTTCATCGAGGATTGACTGAAGGTCTTCACTAAACGGATAAAGCTCCTCCAAGGCCTCTTCTGCGCCCGGGTGTTTGTCCCAAGCCAAATCCTGAATCAATCGCTTGGCGCGAAGGCCCTGCCCTTGCCGCCTTAACTCCAGGGCATAGCACAGACTGTCTCCAGAGCGTTCGGCCTCCCGGCGTAGTTTATCCACCTCGCGTGCCTCTCAATCTATGCACTCCGGGAGGTAGGTTAATCCTTCTTCACTGGCCTTAGAACAAAGTAATAACGCCGTCTCAATCGCAGTTTCCCAATTCTCTTTGATCGGAGCCACACCGAAAGTGACTTGCTCCAAGACATCGAAATCAGGGCTTTTGTCAGTCTTGGCCACTGAAACGATAAGCTCTTTTAGCAAGGATTCGATATGGCCGAATTCCCAAGGAATGATGAAGTCATTGTCCCAACAGATCACCCGATCACCTATCACTTCTTGCAAGGCGCTCACCGCCTTAATGCGCCGCTCTCGCCGTCCGAATACTCCCCGAGGGTTGACTTCAATAGAGGCTCCTAGAGCGACGTAAATCAATTGTCTTGCGTCCGAGTTCTTTAATTCACTAGCTGGCTCCCACCCCCTTCCTCTGAAATGCTTAAAGAGCGCTGACCTCAGAACTCCCTGATGGAATTGATCGTAGCTCAAACTGGAGTTCTTCGGCGCCCAGTTTGGAATCACAGACTCTTCTGGAAGCGAGCAACTATCGTGCGAACCCGTCGCCACATCGAAAAACATCCGCTCTCGCCAAGTCTTATCAGGTAAGTCCCGACCCCAGCGCTTGATCAATTCAACGTATCCAAGCGAATAGAGCTTCCAGCCAAAGAGGAAATCATGATGCCGCGTGTATTCCGCCCCTGCTCGATAGTGGGGCTCTAGCTCCAACCAGTTAAACAAGGCTGAAAGTTCTTCTTCAAGCGGGTCCGCCCAATGAAGACGAAAAACCCAATGGGATTTTGATTTCAGACGAGGCAACAATCGGCGCTCCCCAGCGAGCTTTCGATATCGTCGCAATCGTTCCCGTAACTGCTGAGGAATTTGGAAACCAATAAATAAACGAGGAAACTGCGCAATGATCGCCTGAGCCACCCTCGGATCAAGGCTGCCAAGCAACTGCTCAATCGACAAGAAGCAAGGATAGGCCCCAAGAGACAAAGACCCGAGCTTGTCTTTCAATTCGTCATTGAGAGGATAAATTTGCTCTAAAGCCGCTTCGGCCCCCTCACAATGATCCCAAGCCAAATCCTGAAGCAAACGCTTGGCGCGAATATCCTGCCCTTGCCGTCTTAACTCCAGGGCATGACGAAGACTGTCTCCCGAGCGCTCCGCTTCTCGCCTTAACTTATCCACGCAAAAATTTACTCCGCGAAATTTCGATCCATTTCCTGCCCTTGTCTGATGCATTCTTCATAATAGGGCCATGAACGATTTTACCTTTATCCATGCCGCCGATGCCCATATTGATAGTCCCTTAAGAGGACTCGAACAGTATGAAGGCGCCCCGAGCCAAGCTCTCCGCCAAAGCACCCGACGCGCTTTCGAAAACCTCATCGACCTCTGCATCGTCAAGCCCGTCGACTTCCTCGTCCTCGCTGGCGACCTCTACGACGGCGACTGGAAAGACTACAACACCGGCCTCTTCTTCTTGAAACAAATGAGCCGCCTCAAAGACGCTGGCATCCGGGTTTTCACCCTCCGAGGCAACCACGACGCCGCCAGCCAAATCTCCAAAAACCTCCGCCTCCCAAGCAACGTCCACGACTTCAAATGTAACAAGCCCGAAACCACAACCCTCGACGACCTCAAGGTCGCCATTCACGGCCAGGGCTTCGCAACCAAAGCCGTCACCGACGACCTCAGCCTCAAATACCCCTCCGCTGTCCCAGGCCACTTCAATATCGGCCTGCTCCACACCAGCGTCACCGGGCGAGAAGGCCACGAGAACTACGCCCCATGCACCCTAGACGGGCTCCTCAGCAAAGGCTACGACTATTGGGCCCTCGGTCACGTTCACACCCGAGAGGTGCTTCACGAGCGACCCTATGTCGTCTTCCCAGGAAACCTTCAAGGACGGCACATCCGAGAGCAAGGCAGCAAGGGCGCCACTATCGTCAAAGTCCGAGACGGCCAGATAGCAGACCTCAAACACCAGGCCCTTGATGTCGCCCGGTGGAAGCTCTGCGAAGTCGATATTACAGGCCTAAGCCAAGACGAGGAGCTTCTAGACTCCGTCCAAAACGACATCCTCGATGCCCTCAAGAAAGCCCAAGGCCGCTTGCTCGTCGTTCGCCTTGTGATTAAGGGACAGGGCCCTCTCCACGCCTCTCTATCCCAAAAACAAGAGCACTGGGCCGGGCAGTTTCGCGCCCTATCGCTCGACCTTAGCAGCCAAAACCTCTGGCTCGAAAAGATCATCTTTCAAACCCAGGCCGAGCTTGACCTAGACGAACTCAAAGAGCGGGACGACCCAATAGGCGCTTTACTCCGCGCTCTATCCGATCTCAAAGACGACCCGCAACGCTTAAAGACCGAGATAGAAGAGAGCTTCAAGGGAATCCTCACCAAGGTGCCCGCAGACATCCTCGACGGTATCGACTTAAGCAGCCACGACGCGCTCAAAGCCCTTATCGAAGACGTCGAACAACTTCTCATTCCTCAATTACTTTCGGGGGCAACGCCACAATGAAGTTCCTCGAACTCACCCTCCCAGCCTTCGGGCCCTTCGAAGACCTCAGCCTCGACCTCTCAGAGATCGACAACGGTGTCCACGTCTTCCTAGGCTCCAACGAAGCGGGCAAGAGCACCACCCTCCGCGCCGTCTTCGCCATGCTCTTCGGAATCCCCCACAACACCGTCGACGCCCACAAGCACAAGATGCCGAAGCTGCGAATAGGGGCAACCCTCGCCAACAAGGCCGGGGAGACCCTCCAGTTTCTCCGTCGCAAAGGTCACAGAAACACCCTCCTCGACAACAACGGCAAGAGCATCCCCGACGAAGAACTCAAATCCATGCTCGGGGGCATCAACGGTGAGCTCTTCCAATCGATCTTCGGGCTCAGCCACGAGAGCCTCCAAGCCGGCGGCCTCGCGCTCCTCGAAGGCCAGGGTGATGTCGGGGAAAGCCTCTTCGGCGCGGGCCTCGGAGGCAGTCATGTGCACCGGCTCCTTGAAGGACTCGGCCAAAGCGCCGACAAGATCTACAGCCCACGAGCCTCCAAAAAACCCGTCAACAAAGCCCTCAGCGATCTGAAGAAAGCCCAAGCCCTCGTGCGAGAAAGATCTCTCCCCGCTCGCACCTGGCTCAGCGAGCAGTCCGAACTGAAAGAGGCCATCGAGAAACGGGACAGCTGCCTCGATAAAACTCGCCAACTCGAATCGAAAATCTACCAGCTCGAACGCTACCGCCAGCTGCTCCCGGTTTTCGCCAAGCGCCGGCAAATTCTCAATGACATCTCCGAACTCGGAGAGACCGTCGAACTCAACCCAGACAACAGTCACCAACGACTCGGCGCCCTGCAAGTCATTCGAGAGTCCAAGCGCCAAGAAGATCGTCTCCGCGAAGAACTCATCGCGCTCCTCGCCCAATGCGAGAAACTAAGCCAGGCCGAAGCCCTGGTTGCCGAGCAGGTGGTGATGAACGACCTCAACCACAACCTCGGATCTCACCTTAAGGCCGACAAAGACATGCCCCGAGTTTGGGGCGAAACACGGCTCATCGAAGACGACCTTGAGCAGCTACTCCGTAACCTTGGTCGCAATGAGAGCCTCAAAGACGTCGAGAGCCTGCGCTTTGAAGCTGGCCTCGAAGCTCGGGTGCAAAACCTCGCCCTCAAACGCGCCGGATTAGACGAACGCCTCGCCGGATCCAAGAGAGAGCTGGAGAGCCTGGAGCAACGCATCCTCGACGGAGAAACCGAACTCGGCGGACTTCACCTCACCGGGGATCGCGTTTTTCTTCGCCTAGCCATCAAAGAAGCCCGAGGCGAAGGCCAGCTCGACCGCCTGATCCGAGACTCTCGGCAAGCCCAAGAACGCCTCACTCAAGATATTGAACGTCTCTACGGAGCCCTCCATATCAAGGGCCCAAGAACGGCGCTAGAGAACTTCCAGGCCCCAAGCCTTGACCAACTCGAACTCTTCGCACGAAGCCGCCGGGAACTCAAAGACAAGGCCGAGCAGCTCAACAGACAAAGCAGCGAGCGGGAAAAACAAAGAGATCGCGTGACTCGGCAAATCGCCACCATGACCATATCTGGCTCCGTCCCCACCGAAGCCGATCTCCTCGCCCGCCGCCAGGACCGTGACGCCTCTCTAAATTCCTATTCCCAATCTCCCACTTCAAAATCTCAGTGGGAAGAAATTCTCGCCGCCATCGCTGACTGCGATGAGATCTCCGACCGACTACGACGGGAAGCTGACCGCGTCGCCCAGCTCGCCCGACTCCTCGCCGAAAAACAAAGCCTCGAACACCTCGCCGAGCGGCAAGAACGGGAAAAAGAAAGCCTCCAATCGGAACAAGCGTCCTCAAGTGAGCGATGGTCTCAACTTTGGACCCAAGACCTCATTCCCATTCGCGACCCCGAAGACATGCGTCACTGGCTCACCCAATTCCAACGTCTGAAAGATCTTGAAGAGCAACAGAAACATGGGCTCGCCGCAGTGGAAGCCTTGGCGCAGCGACGCCGTCATTGCATCGATGAGATCCGTGAGGCCCTGAGCAGTTACGGTCAAGAGATCCCCAGCGAGCTCTCCATCGCCTCGGCTCTTGAGCATGCTCAGAACTGGGAGGCGGTCGTGAACAGGGGAGAGAATCGGCAAGCCGATTTGAAGACTCATCTCCAGAATGATAGGAGAGCCTTAGCCCAAGTGAAACGTGACCATCAGAGTCAACGCAACGCTCTGAGTGACTGGCAAAACAATTGGTCCGAGGCAATGTCCCTCGCTGGGCTCGGACCCGATACCAACATCGCGGAAGCGACGGCGATACTCGATCAATACCGCGTCCTCTTCAGAAAACAAGATGAACGCATGAAGTTGCTTCGGCGCTTTAAAGGCATGAAGAACGACAGTCGACGCTTCGCTGAAAACGTCCTTGAACTCGTCACTCAATATGCCCCTGATCTTTCTCAAAAACCCGCCTCTCAAGCAGCGACAGAGCTTCTCGAACGTTTCCACAAAGGTCGAGAAGATCTGCGCCTGCGCAAAGAGCTGACCCGGCAAATTGAAGACAAGCAAGCCTTACTAAGCGAAGTCCAAGAGAATCGACAGCGCGCTGAAGATACCCTCGATACCTTGAAGAACCTCGCCCGCTGTGAAAGCCTCGAAGAGCTCGAGAAGGCCGAACGCCGCAGCACGGCCCTGCTCGAATTCAAGCGCGAGCTTCGCATTCAGGAAGAGCACATACTCGAACTCGGAGACGGGTCCATCATTTCGGAGCTTCTCAAAGAGATCTCAGCGATCAACGCAGCCGGACTCCCTGGGCAGATACTGGATGTCAAGCGCGCCCTTGAAGAGCAACGTCAACAACTCTCAACTTTAGATGAAGACATTGGCGGGCGCAGGGAAAAGCTCGCTCACTCAGATGGTCAGAGCACCGCCGCCGATGCAGCCCTCGACGCCGAAGACGCAAAGGCCCGTGCCCGTGATGGCCTCGCATCTTTCCTTCGGCTAAAACTCGCTGAGCGCTT
>JARGOJ010000272.1:0-3122 GCA_029210225.1 Planctomycetota bacterium | reverse complement strand
GAAGAAGGAGATTGAGGCCTATCGGGAAAAACATCAGGGACCTCTCATGAAACGCGCTAAAGACATCTTCCGCAGAATGACGCTCGGATCCTTCGAGAACCTCAAGGTTGGGTTTGATGCGAAGGATAAGCCTGTTTTGCGCTGCGTTCGTCCCGATGGAGAAGAGCTGGGCACCAGCGCCCTCAGCACAGGAAGTCGTGACCAACTGTACCTCGCCCTCAGACTCGCGACCTTAGAGCGATACGCGACCAAGAACGATCCCCTACCTCTCGTTTGCGACGACATACTGGTTCATTTTGATGACGAGCGCGCCAAGGCATGCCTGGAGATTCTTGGTGAGATCTCTAAGACCACGCAGATCCTCTTTTTCACACACCATGAGCGATTGGTCGACTTAGCCAAGCAAGCGATTCCACAGAGTTCGCTACGAGCCCACGAGCTTAAGACAAGTCTAAGTGTGGATAGTCGACAAAAAGTCGGGTGAAGTCCCACATTTTTTCGGGGACCATGAATTGCAATGAGCAATCGCCACCGAACCTTATGAGGGACTCGTCACCGAGAGGACGTTCTCCTTCAAGGCGCTCACCGTCAACGAAGGTGCCGTTGGTCGACTTCAGGTCTTTGATCCAAAGCTGTCCAGCGAAGTCATTGATCTCGGCATGAACACGGGAGACCGAGGGTTGCTTCACAACAATCGTGTTCTCTTCATCGCGCCCAAGATAGATAGTCTCACCCTCTTTTTCTGTCCCGACAATCCAAAACGCGACCTCACCGAAACGAGTATTTCTGTTCATGTTTGAGAGGACAAGGGTCTCCATTTTCGTGTTGGCTTCGAGGCCCCACTTGGCGTTGAGCAAGACAAGAAAAGGGTGCGGAAAGAAGCGCAGGAAATCTTCTCGCGGCATGTTTCGAGTTTCTTCAACAAAGCGATCCATTGAGCGCGGACGGACTTTTTGCTGTTGAAGCAAGGACTTTGAGACGGGACGTCGGTGCGCCGCCGGTTTGGGGCTCACTTGCACTTCCTCGGCGACCATCTCTAGTTGATCTTTCGTGGGTCGACGAATGATTCGGGTGCTGCGAGGCTTCATCTCATTATTAAGAGACACGAGATGTTTAGTCGTACGGCGATGAGCCTGAGAATCGTTGTTCCAGAGAACAATGCGCTCAAACATTTCTGTTTCGTGGATGAACTTTAGGTGTAGCCGATCGCCGAGCCGAATCAGGTCGTGCTCACGAACGACCGCCGGCTGCATTGGCGCCAATCGTCTGGGTGCAAAGGTACCATTCGTCGACTTGTAGTCGGTAATGGTCCAGTCCTGGCCGTCATAGTAGAGACCCGCGTGTTGCCGTGAGACTCCTGTCTCTTCTAAGGGCAGTTCACACATATCGCCCCGGCCAAGGACGATCGGTTGCCCATTAAACATCGCACCGAGATCGACGATGTTTGGACGATCGCTCTCCACATCGAGAACCAGGAAAGGCCCGGTAATTTGAGCTACAAACTCTTCGAAACCGAACTGATGAAAATTCTTTGCCCACGTCGACAATGACGCTACAACCATTTGCTTTGAGCCCGTAGCTACGATCACAAAAACTCCGTCGAACAATCTAAGGAAGAGTATCCGTCCTCAATGATTTCGACACAAGTCAATGAATACTTTAGGACTTTACTAAAAACGCCCGCAGCTTCGATCCTAATATTTACAGGACGCGCAATAAATCGCGGCCCATTTGATGGCCCATGACCTCAAAGTCGGAGCATGTAGCCACTAATAGCAAATATGGAATCAAAGCCGAAGCAGGGGACGGTTCTAACGTTTTTTGACCGAGAATAGAAGCCTGATCTCAAGCTTCTATTCTTCCAGGTCAACAAAATTGAGCCTCCCGTTAGGAACTCTTGCCCCAAAGTTGAACCTTGGCTTTGCCACGGCGCTTGCCAAGAGTCTTGTATATAAAGACGACTTTTTTGATCGTCCGAGCGTTCCCTGGCAGGTCGATCACTCGCGACTCGCCGCCTTTGCGAATCACTGCGCGAACCTTGACATCCTTGACCTCACCGTTAGCAAAGTGGACCTTTAGATCCAAGATGTTGATTCCTTTGTCAGCAATCGCAAACTTCAGCTTCTTGTAGGTCGTTTGAGGACCCACTTTGATGGTGTCCCGGTCGACGCTTCCGTCGGCAACGCGGCTACCGAGCAGCTCCCATTTCGCCGCAAGCTTAACGACTGGCTTTTTCGAGATAGGCTTCCGGACGACTGGAGTCTTCACGAGTCCGCGCTCTTGGAATCCTAGGAGAACAATGTTGGCCTTCCCTGTTCGTGGGTTTTTAGATTTGTAGACCAAGCGGACCTTTTTGATCACACGAGCGCCACCTGGGAAATCGATCGCACGTGTTTCGCCGCCGTCTGCAATGGTCTTGCGAATCTGAATGTCCATGACCTCATTGTTTCCGAAGAAGACCTTCAAATCCCAAAATCGAACCTTACTTCCGTGGACTTTAAGCTTGAGACGACGGAATGTTCCGTTTGCCGCCGTCACTGGAATGACGTCCTTTTCACCTTTGAAATCGACCTTGCGAAGACCAAGCTTGACCCAAGTGCCTTTTGAGCGAGGAAGTGCGGGCTCAGGCTTGACGATGACCTTGGCGACTTGCTTGCCATAGACCTGGACCATAGCCCGGCCCTTAGCACCCCGTTTTGTCTTATAAATGAACTCAATTTTGCGAATGATTCGTCCATCCCCAGGGAGGTCGATCACGCGGGTTTCTTTCCCTGCAGCGATATCGGAGCGAAGCTTAACGTCTTGAAACTTGCCATTTCCAAAGAAGACCTTCATGTCTGCGAGATGAATGCCCCTTTTGAGAACTTTCACTTTGAGCTTTGAGAAGAGACCTTCTTTAGCAGTGACTAGAATCGTGTCTTTTTCTGCTCGCACCTTCACTTGGCGCTGACCGAGCAATTCCCAACCGGCGGCCTCTGCGGAGACCGTTGAGAGGACAGCTGTCGTTGTAACTAACAACGAGAATATGAGTTTCTTCATCGTTCTTTTCCGATCTTGCTTCAATTGCAATTGAACCCATGCCGTGCATTGGGTTTCTTTTGTGGTGAGATCTACGCTGAACG
>JARGOJ010000271.1 GCA_029210225.1 Planctomycetota bacterium | reverse complement strand
CTTGTCGATGAATTGCTCGGCCTTTTTGACCAAACCCACGATATCACCCATGTTTAAGATTCTCTGAGCCATCCCTTCGGGACGGAACTCGGAGAAATCCTCCATGCGTTCGCCTTCACCAACAAACTTAATTGTTTTGCCTGTCACGCTCTTAATTGAGAGCGCCGCCCCACCACGGGCGTCTCCATCCATCTTTGTTAAGACGACTCCGGTGATATCCAACTGATCGTTGAAACCCTTCGCGGAGTTGACGGCATCCTGGCCTGTCATGGCGTCGCAAACAAAGAAGATGTTCTGGGGCTTTGTCTTTTTCTTGATCTGCTGGAGCTCTTTCATGAGCTCGTCGTCGATCTGCAAACGACCGGCGGTATCTAAAATGACCACGTCGCAGCCGTTTTGCTCGGCATGCTTCACAGCGTTTGCGCAGACTTTGGGAGGAGTGACGGAGCCGATTCCGAGCAAGCCGCCTTCTTTAGGCTGCTCCGAATAAACCGGTATATCGAGGCTCTTGCCGAGCACCTTGAGCTGCTCAATCGCAGCGGGCCGTTGCAAGTCGGCGGCGACGAGCAGGGGCTTCTTCTTGCGGTGCTTCGTTAGAAAGCGCGCCAGCTTGCCACAGGTCGTTGTCTTACCAGCACCCTGAAGACCCACCATCATTATTATTGTGGGGCCGTTGCCATCCGACATCTTGATGCGTGTGTCGATGGGGCCCATGAGCTGGACAAGCTCATCATTCACAACCTTGACGACTTGTTGCGTTGGCTCAACGCCCTGGATTTTCGAAAGGCCTATGGCCCGCTCTTCAACCTTGGCGATGAAGTCGCTGACGACCTTGAAGTTAACATCGGCCTCTAATAAGGACCGCTTCACTTCACGAAGGCCTTCACGGATGTTGCGCTCGGTGAGTTCACCGGGGCGAGCTATCTTGTCTATGGCGCCTGTTAGAGCGTCAGAAATTGAATCAAACATGCCTTCCCTCTCTTCAAGGGGAGCGTTAGTCGAATCGCCGTTCTTGAGAAGGGTGCAGAACGAGAGTATCAGCCCCATCCAGGGAAACTTTGACAAAAATTTGCCGGCCCGGATGGATTTCCGAAAGGCTCACCATTCTAGGAAGGGGACGCGGGAGTTCAAGGATGAAAAGCAAAAGCTGTCTCGAACTTGTCCTCGCGGGACCCTGAACGCTTCTTTTCCACACTTACAAATTTGTTGCGACTCGTTCTCTCCCCAAGAATATCTAAGGACTATGGAATATGATTGAAGCGTTGTGGGTCTGATTGAGTCTACTAAGACGAAAAAGAATTCTCATAAATCTAGGGGAAATAATGGCTTTCTTCGTCCCACAATAAAGATTCTAAACATCCAAGGAGGCTTTCAGAATCCCCACCAAAAGCGACAAACGCAGCTTCTTTCCATGAGTGAGCGGCGGAAAAAGTTGTAGGAAGTATATATAAGGTGTGTATTTCGAAAGTAATCCCCGGATCAGATTGCTAACATAGACCGTTGATTCTATTCAATCAGGGGAGGGATCCTTGATTCCCGAGTCGGATAAGTTGATGGGCCAGCTCGTCGTTGACGCTGGTTATCTCTCAACACAACAACTCAGTCATTACCTCAACGACGTCGATGCCGGTCGCAAAGAACCGAACTCGCTCATCCGTCTGTTGAGCCAAAGCGGTCGGCTCCAAGCAACCGATGTCAATAATCTTCGGTCTCGGTGGCAAGAGCTCCAAAACGGCTCCGGACAAACAGCCGGTAGTGGCAACGTCTTCCAAACTCAAGGACCCGAAGGAGACATTCTAAAACTCCTTCAAATGAACATCCTCAACGAGCAAAGCGCTCAACAAGTTCGATCAGCCCTCCAAAATTGGCAAAACCAAGGCAATGAGGTCTCTGTCCGCGACGCCGTCATTCACCTCCAATTAGCCAGCCCAAGCCAGGTTGAAGGAGCCCTTCAAGCGCCCCACGCAGGACCAGCCACTCCGCCACCATTTAACCCAGCGGGCATGACTCCCAGCCCAAGCCAAGCCTACAACGTTCAAGCCGCCCAAAATGGCTTCCCTCCCCAAAGTAACGACGCCGAACAAGGGAAACGGACCCAGGTCCTCAGCTTCACGGGCGGTCTCGGCCGCTCTGGAACCGGCCCCGCCCCCCTCCCCGGTGCCGCCGCCATGGCTCCCCTCCCTGGAGCTCCCGCGTCCTTTGGCGCCCCCCCGCCCATGCCAGGATCTCCTCAGGGCTTCAGCAACCCCGAGGGAAACCACGCTTTTACCAACAGCCTCTCTGCCTCGGCCTCCAATCCTTTCAACGGGCAGGCTCCTGATAACGGAAGCAGCAACAACGTCTTCTCTCCCCTCGGTGGTTTTAGCTCCCCCATGCCACCCGCTGGCAACGATGGCTTTGCCCAAACAATCAGCGACGCTCCGTCACAAAATCTACTCAACGCATCCCAAGTTGCACCCATGGGTGCTCCAAACCCCTTTGGCAACAGCGCGCCGGCTGCCATGGCCAGCTCGATGGGAAGTATGGCTGGCAGCATGGCGAGCAGTATGGCCAATCCCATGTCCGCTTCCATGGCCAACCCCATGTCGGGTTCCATGGCCAACCCCATGTCGGGTTCCATGGCCAGCTCACCCTTCGCCACACCCATCAATAACACCCCGTTCAACCCCGTCAGTCCCTCCGCGAGCATGGCCTCCGGCGGCCTCGGTGTCTCCGATAGCATGGCCTCCCCTCCAATCGGCCTCGGCGGGCCCTCTGGGATCAACTCAAATCCATTTGGAACTCCCAGCCCAGCGGCATCCTTCGGTGGCCCGGCCATGAGCACCGCTCCCTCACCCTTCAGCGCCCCCGCCGCGAGCCCCTTCAGCTCAGCAGCCAGCGCACCCGCTCCGAGCCCTTTCGTGAGACCAGAACCTGCCCAGCCCGGTGGCTTTGGAGGAGTCAAAGATAGCTCCCCCCCTGTGCCACCAAAACGCGAAGCAAAGAGCAGCAACCGAAAGAAGAAACAAAGTCGGAACGACAAGAGCAAGAAGAACGAGAAGAAGAAGAACGATCGACGCAAAGGTGGCAAACGGAAGAAAGGCTTGCCTCTTGTCCCCATCGCCGTTGGCACAGCGGGTCTCATCGTAAGCCTCGGAGTCGTCCTTATTTTCTTTGTCATGCCCCGCAAACGTGCCATGGCTCTTTACGACAAAGCCGTCACTCAAGAACAGGCCGGAAAGCTTCTCCCCGCGCTCACAACACTCGATGAAATCGAACCCGCCTTTGTCCCCCACGACGTTCCAATGCTCCGTGGGGACATCAACAATCAACTCCGAGCTCGCACCGTTGGCTGGATCAAGGAAATTGAGACTCTTGTCAACGACGATAAACTCAAACAATCGGAAGACAAACTTCAAGAGACCCTGGAGAAATCCCTCCCCGAAGACCATGAGCGCATCAATGAGAAAAAAGAACTCATCAAAGCCGCTAGAGAATGTCGAAAAGCAAGGGAACTCGCCGATTCTAAAGATTTCTTAGGGGCCCTCGACATCGTTCGAAAAATTGCCCGGAAGAACCTCACTGAAGACAATCTTGAAGTCGAAAGAGAGATTCTCTCTCTACTCAACGGCTACATCCGACAGGAACGAACCAAGATCATCGACGTCGCCGAAGAAGGTAACTACAGCCGCTCCTATGAGATGGTCAAAGACCTCAGGAAGAAGTGTGACCCCAAGGTCTATCCGCGCCTCAAAGCCATCAATGAAAGCATCGCTAAGATCAAGCGGGCGAAGATAGAGAGCCAACGCAAGAAGCTAGAGAGCCAAAAGAATGGCCAGGTATACAAGCAAATTGAAGCTTTGATTCAGAGCGGGAAACAGGCGGAGGCGCTCATCGCCATCATCGAAATCGACCGGAAAAATCCAGGGACTATCGCCCGCAGCCAAAAGCTCAAAAACAACACACGACTCGCTTCCATTTGCCAAAACTTCTTCCAAAACAAGTGGAATCAGTGCATGAACTCGGCGAATAACATGATCAAGACGAATGATAAAACCGGCGCCTATAATTTCATTATAAAGAGCACCAGAGTTCAGTTCACCGTCAATAACCGGCGCCAAACCGCGCACTTCATCTTCGGCTCAGCAGGCCCCAATAAGCCGCCACAGATTCAATTCATCCCGGTCAAACAAGCAGAAGAGCTCTTCAAAAAATTCGTTTCTGGTGGAATGAAGCGGCCTGGCTAGAGCCACCAAGACTGATAACCGTCAATCTAGCCTTTAGAAAACCAGCCCTTGAGCCTCAACTTCATAAAGCTCGGCTTAAACTTTAGCGCCGGATCAAGCGCTAACGCCTCACCCAAAAGCAAACGAGACTCTTCACGACTCTCACTTCGCTTCGCTATAGAGATCTTATAACGAGCCACTTTACGCCTTAAACGGCCCGTCAGCGCCTTATCAAAGCGATCCGCAAAGAGCTCTAAATGTCGAGTTAAGACCCGGACATTCTCCCTAGCAAGTTGCTTCTTCCCCGTCTGGCCACCATGTTGATACATCGAGGTCAAGCACTCATCAAAAACCCCGAGTGGACGCTTCATCGCGATCTTAAGGGCAAAGTCGAGGTCCTCCGCGCCATGATAATCCGTCGCGAATGATCCGATCTCCAAGACAACATCTCGCTTCGCCATCACAACACTTGGAAAGAAGGCAAAGTGATCCATCACAGCCTCATAGGCGTGCTGGGCCAATTGCTCACGGTCACAGCGAGGAGGCTGTGATTCGACGCGGTTATCTTCATAGACGATATCGATGCCGTGGGCGCTCAGGCCACACTCAGGATGAGCCTTATGCCACGCCACCTGGGTCGCGAGCTTTCGAGGCTTCCAAGTGTCATCGGAGTCGAGGAACGCCAGATACTCCCCTTGGGCTCGTTCAATACCTGCGTTCCGAGCCGCGCTGCGACCGGCGTTGTCTTGATGAATGGCGATTATCTTCGCGCCATAACCGTCTAAAACCGCACGGGTCCCGTCGCTCGATCCGTCGTTGACGACGATGCATTCGAAAACGCAATCCTGCTGCGCGAGGACGCTCTCAACGGCCCGCGATATCAAGCTTTCACGGTTATAGACAGGAATGATCACAGACACTTGGGGAGCAGGATTCAAGGCTTCACTCCCTGTGATAGGACATCTCAAGCTCTGAGCGAGCTTGAGAAATGAGAGGACGTTTTAAACTAGCGAGCCTCGCCCTCGGGGAAGTATCCGGCGCGGGTGTTCTTGGCTTTACGGTCGACTCCATGCAAGTTGAAATCAGGAGTCTCTTCGATCTTAATATCTCCTTGCACCGTCATTTGACAAGACAAGCGGACCTCTTCCTCGTGACCGATAGCATAGAAAGATCCCAGAGCGCGGAGCTTCTCAAGAGCGCCCGGTGCGCTACAGTTTTCCATGCCTTCTTTGACGTGAACACGACACGATCCACAGAGCCCTTTTCCATTGCAATTGAGTTTCTTGTGAAGGGGTGAATAGACCTCAACACCATGTTTTATCATGGCTTCCCGGAGATTGATCCCCTGGGGAACTTCAGCGACTTTCTTCTCTTTGTCTTTGATTTTGCTGAATGTGATCTTAGGCATACTTCTGCTCTTTCTAGGGGAAGTCGGGCGAGACTCCTAGCTATTTCTCGCGCTTAGTTTGCGCCGTTAATGAAGCTCTGTCAAGGGGAGGAAAGAGGGCTAATGTGCCTCAAGCCACGAGTGCCCCTCCCCAATTTCAACGAGTAGAGGCACCTTTAAGTCGAAAACTGACTCCATTTCTTCTTTCACAAGCTTTTTAAGATCTTCGCAGCGGTCTTTCGGACACTCAAAAATGAGTTCGTCATGCACCTGAAGAAGCATCGCGCCGGGATGTTTTTCCTTGCGGAGGCGCTCATCAATGTGAAGCATGGCCAGCTTAATCAAGTCGGCAGCGCTCCCCTGAATCGGTGTGTTTGTCGCGATTCGCTCGGCGTTCGCCCGAAGTTGTTGGTTCGCGTTGTTGATCTCAAGAACCTCTCTGCGCCGTTTCAAGATAGTCTCTACATAGCCTGTTTCCTCGGCTTGCTTGATCTGACTGTCTAGATAAGCCCGCACCTTCGGATAAGTCTCAAAGTAGTTGTCGATAAAAGTCTGAGCCTCCTCCCGCGTCAAATCGGTCTGGCGAGCCAAGCTCCCCGCTCCCATTCCATAGATGATTCCAAAGTTAATCGCCTTCGCACGGCTCCTCAACGTCGAGGTGACCTCAGAGTCTTCCTTGCCAAAAACCCTCGCCGCCGTCGCTCGGTGAATATCAGCGCCGTTGTTAAAGGCCTCAATGAGACTGTCTTCCTCGGAGAAGTGCGCCAACAAACGAAGTTCAATTTGCGAATAATCAGCGCTTATCAAAGACCAACCCTCGTGCCCTGCGACGAAGGCGCCACGGATTTTCATGCCCTCGGCGCTTCGGATGGGAATGTTTTGAAGATTCGGATCAGAAGACGAAAGCCGCCCCGTCGCGGCAACCGCTTGATTAAAGGAGCTGTGAACGCGCTTGGTCTTAGCGTTTACGAGCTTTGGCAGAGCATCCACGTAGGTGCCCTGAAGCTTCGTGAAGCT
Organism: Planctomycetota bacterium; assembly: GCA_029210225.1. Lineage (GTDB taxonomy): Bacteria > Planctomycetota > J058 > J058 > JARGOJ01 > JARGOJ01. Next base: position 2,870 of record JARGOJ010000271.1, on the reverse strand, counting down.
GCGATAATCCAAAATAATCCGGGGCAAAGGATGGGACGGAGCCATGCGCTCAAGGACCGAAACGTCCGTCGACATATCGCCGGAGCCGGTTTTCTTGGGGCGGACGTTCGCGGTCTTGTGGACCTCCAACTTGTCATAGAGGATCGCTCTGAGCTGCTTCGGGCTTTTCAAATTGAACTCTTCCCCCGCGAGTTCGTGAGCCTTGGCGAGGAGCCCTGAGGCTTTCTCGTCGAAGTCTTTGGAAAGCTCCGCAAGGACGTCTGTGTCGACTTTCAAGCCCTTTTGTTCCATACGCATAAGCACATGAAGCAAAGGCATCTCAACCTCTTTGTAGAGCTTCATGAGCTCGGGAATGGCCTCAAGCTTCTTCGTGAAGAGCTGATGAAGTCGAAAGGTGATGTCTGCGTCTTCCGCGGCGTACTGCCCGACCTTCTCGATGGGCAGGTCGGCCATGTTGAGCTTCTTGCGCCCGGAGCCGATGAGATCTTTGGTGGCGATTTTTCGGTAAGACAGAAATTTGAGGGATAAATCATCAAGCTTCCGAGACGGGGCCCCAGGGTCGACAACATAGGCTTCTAGGAGCGTGTCGAAGGCGATGCCCTGAGCCACGACTCCATTGTTCGCCAAGACCATGGCGTCGTATTTGATGTTCTGTCCGCCCTTAGGGATCTTTGGGTTCTCAAGCAATGGTTTGAGCTTATCAAGCCAGCCGTTGTCATCTTCTTCCGCCGCGAAGAGGGACGCTGTCTCACCGACCTTGGTCTCTTTTTTTGTATTGAGCGGCACGTAAAAGGCATAACCCGATTCCCGGCTCAAAGAGACGCCGACGATCTTCGCCTCGAACTTGTTAAGGCTTGTTGTTTCAAGATCGAAGACGAAGTATGGAGCCTTCTGGAAGTCTTTGATGAGCTTGTCTAGCTCTTTGTCCGTCTTGATAATTGTGTATTCGTGAATGTCCACTTCTTGGTTGCTAGAGAAGCGTTTTTGCAAGTCGCGGAACTCAAGGGTCGCGAAGATTTCGGACAGGACCACTGAATCGGGACCTGTATTTTCAAACTCTGAGAGGCTCTTATCGAGGGGCACATGAAGGTCGAGAGTAACAAGCTTGCGCGAAAGCTCCGCCATCTCCATATGCTCCTTGAGGTTCTCCCGCGCTCGCTTCGCTTTGACCTGATCCGTCTTCTCCAAAAGCGAATCAAGGCTCTCAAATTGATCGAGCAACTTGACCGCCGTCTTCTCTCCAATCGAGGGCACGCCAGGCACATTATCGGACTTATCTCCCATCAAGGCGAGCAGATCAACGACGCGCTCCGGGACGACACCGAGCTTTTTTTCCACTTCTTTAGGACCAAAAACAGTGGGCTGTCCGGGGCGAGACCACGGGTTAAAGACCTTCACCTTCTCCGTGACAAGCTGCATGAGGTCTTTGTCCGCAGTGACAATATAGACCTCATGACCAAGCTCGCTGGCTTGTCGGGCGAGGGTGCCGATCACATCGTCGGCTTCATAACCGGGGATGCAAAGCAGCGGCAAACCAAAGCCCTCAACCATCTTGTGAATGTAGGGCACTTGCTCGCGCATCTCTTCGGGCATCTTCTCCCGTGTCGCTTTATAGGGCTCGTATTGCTCGTGACGGAAGTTCTTCCCCGAAGCATCGAAAGTCACAATGAGAAGATCGGGGTTCTGCTCGTTTTGAATCTTCAAGAGCATCGTCGCGAAGCCGAACGCCGCCGAGGTGTTCATGCCTTTTGAATTGATCAAAGGTCGGCGGATAAAGGCGAAGTGAGAACGGTACGCGAGGGCGCTGCCGTCTATAAGATAGATCGATCGTTTGCTCATTGAAGCGTCCTGTGCATGGGACTGAATGTGAAAAAAGCAGGCTCAAAATGGACAAAGCCCTAGAGTCTCTTTCGTCTCAGCGGGCTCTTTTCTTGACCACCCATCCTCGCCAGAACCAAACACAAACCTATCATCCGTATGCCAACAATCGAAGATTTTGATTCTAGGAAAGCATTTCTTTGACTTTGCCAAGGAAGCTGTCGCGAGAACATTCTTCTTGGGATCGAGCATCCAGGTCTTTCACCTGGATGACATTGTTCTCTAGCTCCGACTCACCGAGCACAAGAGCCAAGCGGAAGGCTTTTTGGGACGCGTATTTGAACAATGATTTCGGCGAGTTCTGCTTGCTCCAATCCGCCGGCGCCTGCGGATAAAACTCCGCCTCCAGCCCCGCATCATGAAGTTCTTTCCGAAGTTTCACTCCTTCAATCGGATTGACCCCAGGCAGGGTCAGAATGAGGATGGCGGTGCCGCGTTTTTTGAGGTTTGACTGTCCCATGCGATCGAGGGCCGCTAACAAACGACTGAGGCCCACAGAGGCTCCCACCCCGGGGAGCTGGCGCTTGGTGTAACTCGATGCGAGGTCGTCATAGCGTCCTCCAGAGCAAACACTGCCTACCTCGGGGAGTTCGTCCAAAGTGGTCTCGAAAACGGGTCCTGTGTAGTAGCCGAGGCCACGAGCAATCGCCGGATCGATGCGAAGGCGCCCTTCAGGAATCACCACCGCTGCTGCTTCGCAGATAAAGCGGAGGCGCTGAATGCCCCGAGTCATGGCTTCGCTGCCGGGGAACTTCTCTTCGAGGATGTTGAGAATAGCTTCGTTGCTGCTCTCTTGTCCGAGGCGTGTAAAGACAAAGAGCGCTTCGATACCTGCTGCGTCGACGCCAACTTTTTCCGCGAGCTCTTTCGAGACGCCCTCTTCCCCGATCTTATCGAGCTTATCGATAGCGCGGAGCACTTCGACGCTCTTATCTTCGAGCTTCAGGGTGGCCAGGAGACCATTGAGAATGAGCCGGTCGTTCAGGCGAATG
>JARGOJ010000270.1:6543-9560 GCA_029210225.1 Planctomycetota bacterium | reverse complement strand
CGCCACTTCAATTGGATCACTGTGGATTTTGGAGTCGCCTTCGGTTCTTCCTGGCCAGCACTTTGCCCGGTAAGAACGGATAGCATGAGCAGGGCATTGACGATGTGACTCACTCGCATTTAAAACCTCCGAGCCTCACTTGGCTTTCTTGACCTTTGCTCTTGCTAACAATTGAATGGTCGTCGTTTCGTCCGCTGAGAGAACATATTCAATGGTCTCCGGCGCTTTCAATTTGGTTGAGTATTTTCGAGTTAAATGGACTTGCTGTATGGTCCCGCTATTCAACTCCACGACGGTGCGAGAGTGACTCTTCTCTAGTTTCGTAGAGTGGACTTCTTTTCCTCGGGTGTTTAACGCCTTGTCAACCTTCTTCTTCGACGGCCGTCCAACACCAACAATGACCGCGAACTTTCCTTTGTTTCGAGCCTGAACTGATTTCAGTGTCAGCTCTCTCTCCTCGTTCAAGTAAGCGAGCCCATTGAGGGCAAGAACAGGCCCAATTCCAAAGCGCTGCTTTGGCGTGAGAGCCTTGTCACTAAATCGCTGAAAGTAGCCATTCCATGTTAAACGTAGGAATCTGTTGCTCCAAATCTGCTTAAACTCCTCGCCATCCTCAAGGCTCATTTCCTTGGTGGCTTTAAGGTACTTATTGAATCCGAGATTGATACCTTTCACCTCGGAGACTCGTCCCAATCGATTAATTTTTACGGTAAAGGGAATCTTCAACAAAGCCCGAAGGACAAAATGCTCGCTGAGCGGATTCTTCGTTTTGTCAAATGAATCAGTATCCATGACTTGATTCAGCGCAGCTCCCTTCTCTCCTTTGTTCAATACAAAACGTGTGAACTGCACTTTCAGGGTCGCGACCCCCTTAGCATCGACTGAAACGACTTTCTGAGTCCAATAGCTCGTCTCTCTGGCCTCAACATCAAGGCTCGGATCCTTACCCTCTGTTCCCCCAGTCACTTTAACCACTGATATTTGTCGATAGTTTTGAACCGCGCCCACGCGCCAATTCAATCGAACTCGGGTCGCTACGGCCGCTTTTGGATTTTCCTGTGCCAGACAAAGACTGCAGTTTAGTGAGAGGCAAAGCAGATAGAAAAATAACTTGAGAGGTCTCATCGAACCCGCTCCATTCAGTTGATTGGAAAGCAAAGAGATTAACAAAGTGGCGCCTAGCAAAGTTCATGCTCAAGATAAATTCACATCTTCGACCGCTCGCGGTCATCAATTGACAAAAAAGACACTGGCGTCGTATTCCCGGGTCCTCGAAGCAAAACCCACCGCCCCGCACGTTTGCCGTTATAATGAGCGCATTCTGAGAGACTCAAGGGATCGATGAAACGATCCGTATTCGCGCTGTCCCTTGAAAAAGATAACACGGAGATTGGTCATGAGTGAGTCGAGCCCAGTATATCGGAACAGCCCGGAGAGCGTCCACAAGACACTTGGCCAGCATATCCTCGCCGACGGCTACTCAATTGTTCTGGATTTGGAGCAGAGCAAGGGTTCGTATTTGGTTGATGCCAGAAACGGCGAACGCTACCTCGACCTAGCGAGTTTCTTCGGCTCTCAACCAATCGGCTACAATCACCCCAGTCTCAACAATCCCGAATTCATTCAAAAGATCGGTCGAGCCGCCCTTTGCAAGCCCGTCAATTCAGACCTCTACACTGTCGCGATGGCTGATTTCGTGGAGACCTTTGCAAACACCGCGATTCCAGAGAGCCACCGTAGTCGGCTCTTCTTCGTCGAGGGAGGCGCATTAGCCGTTGAGAATGCTCTGAAGGCCGCCTTCGACTGGAAATTCCGAAAGAATATGCAAAAAGGCGGCCCGGACACCGAAGACTTGAAGGTGCTCCACTTCAAGAATGCATTTCATGGTCGGTCGGGGTACACACTCTCGCTGACAAACACCCACGACCCTCGCAAGTACCAATACTTCCCTAAGTTCCCCTGGCCTCGGGTCGCCCCACCCGTTTGTCACTTTCCTCTCGACGCCAACGCTCTCGCCGACGTTCAAGGAGCCGAGAAAAGCTGTCTCGAAGAGATAGAGCGAGAATTTGAGGAGAATAAAGATACAATCGCGGCCATCATCGTTGAAACCATACAAGCAGAAGGAGGCGATCAACACTTTCGCAAAGAGTTCTTACAAGCCCTAAGAGACGTCTGCGACAAGCATGACGCGCTGCTCGTCTTCGATGAAGTGCAATGTGGGATGGGAATCACAGGTCACTGGTGGGCCTTTCAGGGCTTCGGTGTGGTGCCAGACATCTTCTCATTCGGTAAGAAGTCTCAAGTTTGTGGGATCGCAGCGGGGCCGCGACTCGACGAGATCGACTCGGTCTTCAAGGTCTCAAGCCGAATCAACTCCACTTGGGGTGGCAATCTCGTCGATATGATTCGCTCCGAGAAAGCGATCTCTATCATTGATGAGGGAAAGCTCTTAGAGAAGGTTCGCGCTGTTGGCGCTCACATCATCGAGGGGCTGACTAAAATCGCCTCAGATTGTCAGTGGATCGACAACGTCCGTGGGCGTGGACTGATGATTGCCTTCGACCTCCCCGATACGGCTCAACGCAATCAATTGAGGAAGATCTTGTTTCAAAACAAAGTCATCATGCTCGGTTGCGGCCGAAAGTCCCTTCGCTTGCGCCCGGTACTTGACTTCTCTGTCGACGACGCCAACGAGTTCTTTATGAAATTGGAGACGAGCTTGAAGCAATTCGAGCTAGAAATTGGCTAAATTCGCAGAACATTGATTGCGAAATTTCCAATGGCCAATCAGAATAGAAGTTCAATCAATTTTCGGCGAGTGTACAGAGGAGTGAGCGAGAGATGCCCATTTTCATTCACGTAACTCACTTGAGTGGCGCAAATCGAGACTACAATTTCGAAGGAGAAGAATTAATCACCTTCGGACGCACAAACTGCGATGTACTCTTCGAGGCGACCGATTCGATCGTCGGCAATCGGCACTTCGCGATCGAAAAAAACAAACTCGGTCACTACTC
>JARGOJ010000270.1:3192-6521 GCA_029210225.1 Planctomycetota bacterium | reverse complement strand
GTACTGCTCGACAGCACCCACCCGGTCTATCGAATTCGTCAGGGAGAAGAGAGACAACTACTCGACTGGCAAAAGAACTATTTGCTCAAAGAGAACGAAGTGCTCATGGTCGGCACCGACGGTCCGCTGCTCAAAGTTGCCCCGGAGCTCCAAGCCGGGGTCACCATGGGAGCCTCGACAAGCGCCGACCCAGCGCTCGGGCAAGTCGAAGAGCAACGGGTCACCACCGACAAGGTCCAAGGCGTCTCAACCCGATTGACAATCATCGGCGGCGCTATCCTCATTTTGTTGGCGATCGGCAGCTTTGTTGGATTGGCCTTCACCAAAGAGGATGAGAAGAATCGCACCGCGCTCAAGCAAAGCAAAGAAGCCTTAGACGCACTTCGAAAAAAGAACGAAGACGAACAGCGAAAGGCCGAGGCAAAGAATGCCAAAGAGCGAGATAATCTAAAAATTGAAGAGCAGGCCAAGCGGAAGGAAGATCTCAAAAAAGCCGCGGAGCAAGCCGAAATTGAACGGGAGAAGCTGAAGCAGAAACTCAAAGAAGACTATGAGAAGAAGCTCAAAGAGAGTCAGCAAGGCTTTGAGAAGGAACTCACGAAGCTCAAAGACAAATCTAAAAAGGTAACAAAGCAGCTAGAGAAGCTCGGACCCGAGATGTTAAGCCATCTCCAAAACATTGGTCAATCTGTATACCTCGTCACTTTCTCTACCGCCAACGGCATCGAGAACGGCCTCGCAACCGCCTGGGTCGCCGAAACCTCCGACGGAGAGCGAGTGCTCCTCACCAATGGACACGTCTCCAAATTCATTGAACAGCAGATAAAGCGCGCCACCTCCCCTGATGCTAAGAAGACATGGAGCTCCGCGAAGCTGTGGGTCCGATCTCCCGGTGAAAAATCGACAAGGCTAGAGGTCGTAGAGACGATCACTCATCCCGGCTACGACAAGCTCCATGAGATCATCCGCGACTTCGGCGGCCCAGTGAGAAAGCAGATTCAAGTCGGCAGTCGCGCCGGCTACAACATTCGCGGAGTCTCATACATTCCCGGATACGACGTCGCCATGCTCATTGTGAAAGACCCAAAAAAACTAAGGACGCCGCTTCCCATTGAACAATCATTGCTCAGCCCCAAAGACGTGAAGAAAAAATTGTCCTTCGAATTGGTCGGCATGGCGGGATATCCACTTGCAGAGGGGTCGTCTCTTCTCAAGACACCTGCCCTTAAATATCGCCGAGGTTTTGTCTCTGGGGTTAGTAACTTCTTCTATGGCGATCTCGCCAATCACAATGTCCTCATCCAACACACCATTGCTACTGAGGGTGGCTCTAGCGGTAGTCCGGTCATTAATAAGAACGGCCGAGTCGTTGCCATTCACAGCGCCGGGCTAAGAGGCAAAGCCGATTTGAATTACGCCCAGTGCATCTCACAGGTCTCGGCATTATTGAAAGCAAGAGCGCTTCGCGATCAAGCCAAACAGCGCGTTTTTCTCAAAGAGCTTGAGGATGAAGTTGATAAAACCTGGCGAAAGGCCATTCGTAGTCAATTTGAGTCGCGGGTCGAACTCGATACGATTCGCTCAGTCAAAGACATCGACAAAGACTATCGACTCCAGAATGAACCTCGTCTCAAGTCTATAGACAAAGCGATCGCCGACCAATTGACAGTGATGCGAAAAGACGTCAAGGAATATCAACGACTGGAATATCTGATTTACACAAAAAACCCTCGCCTACTAAAACAAATGAGTTGGCAAAAATCTAAGCTTGATCGCGATAGACAGGGCTTGGACACAACTCTCACGACATTACAGAAGAAAGAAGCCGCCCTCAATGGCGCGGTGCATGCAATAACGTCTCTCATTGAAGCTCTGAACAAGCGAATCACCGACTTCGCGTCCAAAGCCCCGACTTCAAGCAAGGACCCAAAGGACAAAGAGGCCAACGCCGAAATGGTTAAGAAGCACGCGGCTTCTCTCATGCGAATGAAGAAAGAACTCAGGTATCAAGAAAAGGAACTGACGTCAAAATTGAGCGCAGCCTCCAAGGTTTCAGCAGAGATCTCTCGACTCCAACAAACGATAAATAATCGGGATGACTCACAAGCTGACCTCGATAAAAAGATGCGCAGGCTGTCTAGTGAAAACAAAAGCGCCCGGGATCAGCTAAAGAAGATCGGATTGCGCAATGGCCGGATGAATCGGGAGCTATACAAGCTCAAGGCCAAGCGTCGCGAAACCTTCGATCAATTGAAAAAGAGCATCGTCGTCAAGATCGTCGACAAGCGAGTTGAAGACCTCATTCTTAGAGCCGACTCCTCCGTCAAAAAGCGGCAGAGCGCAACTCTCTCCCTGCAGTTACCGCGAGATGGGGTCTACTACGTCGCAGCCATTGCCAACCACCAACAAAACTTGGATTGGGATGTCTCCGGCGCCGGGCTCAAGGGCTTCAAGAATCTCTATTTTAAGGGTCGTCATCGCTTTGGACGAATCGAAGTTCGCAAGGATCAAGCTCTTGAGATTAAGGTTTGGGTTCCGTCCCTGACAGGCTCGCGAAAGACGAAGGATCTCGTCCGCGTCATGGTCTATCGCTCGGAGTAGAAGGCGGCTATGGGATTCTTTGATTGGTTTCGTAAAGACTCGAAAGTTCCTGAACCGCAGGCAGGTCCAGAAGGCGCTCCTACGGCCATAGACCCAGCCCTGTTAAAGTCGAAGTCCGAGGCTCCTAGCTTGTCCGCCTTAAGGAGTCTGAGCGAGCGCTACGTCAACCCACGCTTGCTAAATGAAGGAGGAATGGCCGAAGTCTATCGCGCCTTCGATAAGGTCTTGAAGCGAGAGGTCGCGCTCAAAGTACTGAAGCGCAGCTACTCCAGTCAATCCGCCATTGTTAATTACTTCGAGCGTGAGGCCTGCCTCACGGCTGTCTTGGACCATCCCAACATCCCGCCGATGTTCGATTTGGGAGTCAATGATCTTGGTGTCCCGGTCATGGTCATGCAATTGATCGGCGGGCAAAGTCTTCGTCAAATGATCCTTTAGCTTTGGGGGGAGTGTCCTCACGCCGGCTTCATGTCAATCACTCCATTCCTAGAGATCGTCCTTAAGATATGCGACGCGCTCTCCTATGCTCACGACCTCGGCTATGTTCACGGTGACATTAAGCCTGAGAACATTATGGTTGGTTCCTATGGCGAGACCTACCTTATGGATTGGACCCTCGCGAGAAAGAAAGGAGAGGCCTGGGAGACGATCTCCGGTACTCCTCAATACATGGCTCCGGAACAAGCGTCCGGCCAGGCGCTTGACGCCCACGCAGATATTTTCTCAAT
>JARGOJ010000270.1:0-3182 GCA_029210225.1 Planctomycetota bacterium | reverse complement strand
CTCTACGAATTTCTCACAGGAAATCCTCCGCACATTGCAGAGTCGGAAGCAGAGCGTTTTGAATTGGCTCGGGCCTGTCTTATTCCGTCTCCTCAATCCTTGATGGGCTCTCAAATCCCTCCCGAAGAGATTGTAAGAATCACGATGAAGGCCCTTAAGAAAGTGCCAGCGGAGCGGTTTCAATCGATCGGGGAAATGCGGACAGAGCTTGATCAATATTTGAAAGGCTCATGGAAGTACGCAACCCGACACTATCAACGAGGAGAGTGCCTCATTCGTCAAGGAGAAGTGGGGGATCAGGCGTTCCTCATCAAGAGTGGTGAATGCGAAGTTTTCCGAACGAATGAGAATGGGCAAGAGCTGTTTCAGGCGACCCTCAAAGCCGGACAAACCTTTGGAGAGCTTTCCATTTTCACAAAGGACCCGCGGAGCGCCAGTGTTCGAGCGACGAGCGAGGTTTCTGTCCAGGTGATTGATCAGGCCTCATTTAATGACTGGCTTGAAATAGACCCAGTCATTGCGAACTTCGTACAGGTCCTCGCGGCTCGCTTCAAAGACCTTCAAGACAAGAAGGCGCTCGTCGATGCGAAGTACCAACAAGAGAGCTTGGAGGGTCCATTTTTGCTAGAGTTAGCGCGGCGAATTGGCCAGCGAGGAAAGGTCTCCCTGGCCGAAGCTGCAAACTTGGCCATTGAAAAAGGTCTTGATGAAAGCTATCTCTCCCTCATTCACAATCACCGATCTTTTCAAGTCAGCGATGATGACATCGCGCTCATTTAAGCTCTAATCTCAATTAAACTAAAACCTCAATTGATTGAACTCAGGAACGCTCAACTTGAAGAATGCAAAAACCGGCGCGTTGGCGCCGTGCCTCGCCGTTTTCGGAGCCGCCTCAGACGTTGGAAAGAGCTTGGTCGCGACTGCGCTGTGCCGAATTTTCAGTGATCTGGGTTATCGCGTCGCTCCGTTTAAAGCCCAAAACATGTCCAATAACTCCTTTGTCACCGCTGAATTGGGAGAGATGGGCCGGGCTCAGGTTGTTCAAGCGGAGGCCGCCCGAATTGTACCCCACGTTGATATGAATCCTGTCCTCCTCAAGCCCAGTACAGATACTCGGGCTCAGGTCGTCGTCCATGGAAAAGTCGTCGCCGACAAAGAGGCGAGGGACTACTTCTCGAATACCAGCAAGTTAAAAGATCTCGCCTTGGAGAGCCTTCAAAGACTACGCCGGGACAATGACCTTGTCATTATTGAAGGCGCCGGGTCTTGCGCGGAGTTAAACTTGCGCAAACAAGACTACGTCAATTTTGAAATGGCCCTGGCGACGAACGCGCCTGTTCTCATTGTCGCTGACATTGACAAAGGCGGTGTCTTTGCGCAAACTCTGGGAACCCTGTCATTGTTGGATGAAAAGGAACAAGACCTTGTCGCGGGCTTTATCATCAATAAATTCCGTGGCGATCCAGCGCTCTTTTACAATGGAATAGATATCATTGAAAGCCGCTCAAAGAAACAGGTCCTCGGCTTAGTTCCATTTTTCCGCCATATCGAAATCGACTCTGAAGATGGGCTGTCCCACCACTCACTTATCGATCCCAAGACAGCCATTCCCGAGAAGGCCATCTCAGTCGCAATCTTACTCTTACCGCATATTTCCAATTTCACTGACTTCTCGCCCTTCGAGCGGGACGATCAACTGACCGTTCACTACCTTTCCAAGCAACGCTCGCTGAAAGACTATGACCTCTTGATTCTACCGGGGTCAAAGAACGTCCGGGCCGATTTACGTTGGCTCGATGGCCAGGGATGGCGAGAGGAACTGTTGAGTTTTACTGGTCAGATCGTCGGAGTGTGTGGGGGCTATCAGATTCTTGGTCAAACAATCAATGACCCAGCGGGGCTTGAGAGTCAGGCCGGTGAGTCCCTAGGCCTCGGCTTAATTGACATGGACACCGAATTGGCAGCCGGCAAAGTCTTAAAGCAAGTGAAGGGTCGTTGGTCCGCCCTGGAATCAGAGATTGAAGGCTACGAGATTCACCTTGGGCACTCGGTCCATCGAGAAGCGGCTTACCAAGCATTGCTTGCTATTGAATCGGATGGCGAAACACGGTCTGAGGGTTATGCCTCAGCGGATCGGCGAATCATTGGGACTTATGTCCATGGCCTCTTCGATCGTCCAGAGGCGCGCCAGCGCTTTCTCCATCAGTTATCCAATCAATACGATATTGAACAAGCGAAAGCACAGGAGCAAAGCGCTGCGGAGTATAAGAACAGTCAATACGACTTATTGGCGGCGCACTTCCGAGAACATTTAGATTTATCCACGCTCACTTGCGCATTGGGTCTGCCTGAACTGACTCAATAACGACAGGTGAGCGTTATCATGACTGCATTGATGCGCTTTACGCACTGGGTGCTTCAGGCTTGCTTGGACTCTTTTCGCTCGCAGAGTTTTCTCCGCCCTTTCGATCAATTAAGCGCTCTGCTTGGCCGAGGCATTGAGATAGGACTGCTTGGAAGATCGAGAAGGACTCGTCGGCCATCAGTTTCTCGTCGATTAACTCTCGGAAGGCGCGTTGTTCAATCTCCCAGAGTTCTCGTCGAATGGCCTTAAGCCTGCTCTGGTCGACGACTTCATTGCCGATCTCTTTGAGCAGCTCACCCACTTGTTCGTAGTAGTCGTCAATTCTATTTTTCTTGGTGCGCTTCAATTGTTCGTGAACACCGGCGAGAAATGCAAAGAGGGTCACAATGATTGAGACAACGAAGCCCATGGCTTCGGCATATTTCACGAGGAAACCTGGGTTTTCACGCTCCAGGTAGGCTTGCGCGCCGCTGTGAAGTGGGTAGCGTAAGCGCCCCCTGTTAAATCCTTCGGAGAGGTCCGCTAAAGCCGGATTCTGCTCTACCAAATTGGATCGATTGGCAAAGAGCAGCCGGGAAACCTCGTGGACGACGTCTTTTGGGGTGTCTCTATGAGCGACCAAGATAGCCTCAACGGCGATTGTTGAAATAGGGGAGGCGGGAGCCTGTCCGTAGAGATGCTTGGGTATGTTGTAGGGAGTATAAAAGGGGTTCGCCGTGCAGAAGCCTGCGGCGTTGCCAGCTTCAATGACTTTAGAATCCAAGCCGATGAGGCGAGTGTCAGGGATATCGAGGCAGCGAACAATCCGTTGATCGCG
>JARGOJ010000269.1 GCA_029210225.1 Planctomycetota bacterium | reverse complement strand
TTGATGCCCTCTGCATCGGCGAAGGTGAATACACCATCCTAGAGCTCGTCAAACACCTCGAATCCGGTGGCTCCAAGCACGAGCTTCACGAAATTAACGGGCTTCGCTTCGTTAATAATGATGGGAACTATGTCACCACAGGCAAACGCTCCCAAGAGACCATTCTTGATGAGTTTCCTGCCCCCGCTCGCCACCTGCTCAAGCCTGAATACAAGAAGGAATACTTCTTTCAAATCGCCAACCCCATGGCGTCCATGTCCACCTCACGGGGTTGCAGTTTTGATTGCAACTTCTGCGCGATCTGGGAATTCTATGATCGCCGCACTCGCTACATGAGCGCCAAGGTCATCTGCGACCGCATGGAACAAATCGAAGAGAAGTTCATCTTCTTCCTCGATGACAACTTCCTCACCGACCAAAAACGCCTCACTGAGCTCTGCGAAGAAATCGAAAAACGAGGCATCAAGAAATATTTCGCGACCCAGGGACGAAGCGACTTCATCGCCGACAACCCCGACGTCATGCGACGCCTCCGCGACTGTGGCCTCATGATGGTTCTCTCAGGCTACGAAACAAACGACGACAGCGCCCTCGACTATCTCCGTAAGAAGAACACCATGGAGAAGAACCGCAAGGCTGCCGTGATCATGCGCGACCTCGGAATGATCTCCACCGGTATCTTCATGGTGCGCCAAGACTTCAGCGAAGAAGACTTTGACCGCCTCTACGATGCCATCAATGATATGGGTATCGCCGTGCCCCTCATTACCATCCTCACTCCTCTCCCAGGAACCGAACTCTGGCGCGCTCGCAAAGAAGAGCTCCTCACCGACGACACACGCCTCTACGATCTCCTCCACAGCGTGCTGCCGACCAAGTTGCCCCGAGAAGTCTTCTATCGCAAATTGACCGAATACAACAAGGCCACATGGAAGAGCTTCAAGAAAGGCATCTGGGCCTCTGTCCGACGCCGTCCCAAGTTCTTCTTCGACGCCCTCCCAGGGCTCATCAAGTTCATTCAAAAGGCCAATCACTACCGGCCCATCCTCGAAAATCCCGAGAGTCATCTACGCGACGAAATGGGCATCATCCCCGCCAACATCACCATGGCCAACGCCCCCAAGAAAACTCCCCGGAAACTCCCTCTTGTTAAGGAAGTGGTGTAATGGACGCTGTTACTTTTCTGGCGAAGCTTCGCCGCGATATCGAGAGACACCCCGCCGTCAACCACCCCCTCCTCGGCCGGGTTGCCCAAGTTCCCTTCACCCGAGAAGATTACAAGGTCTTCGGCCTGCAGCACTATCCCTTAGTCGGAACCTTTACGACCTACATGGAGCTGCTCTTACTCACCGCCCCGGACTCAAACGCAAAGAGCTGGCTCGCCAAGGTCCTCGTCGACGAATACGGCGAAGGCTCCGAAGGCAAAGACCACGCCGAATGCTACAGAGAATGGCTCGATGCCTGCGGCGTCGCCAAAGACGAAGAGTGGGATAACTACCTCCACGAAGACGTCGCTGGCTTCATGACCGAGCACTTCCGCATCTGTCAGGAAGAACCCTTCCTTGTGGGTCTCGGCGCCCTCGGTCCTGGCCATGAGTGGAGCATCCCAAAAATGTTCCCACCCATCGTTCGCGGACTCCGTCGCGCCGGCTTTACCGAAGATCAAATCATGTATTTCACGCTTCACATGGAGCAGGATATTGATCACGGACTCTGGCTCGAAGAGGCCCTTCGAACCTACTGCGAAGACCCAAAATCCCAAGCTGAAGTCCGCCGTGGCGCCATGCTGTCATTGAAAGCTCGCGCCAAATTCTGGAGCGCTGTTCAAGACAAAATCGTCCGATGGCGTCAGCCTGAGAATGTTCACCTACGAAGCCAGGCTCATGAAGGACACAACCACTACGGTGAGCGGACCTTCAAATACTGGCGTGAGCACCTCAACAAAGTGAAGCACCCGCGCCTCAACGCTGTCGCCTGATCCGTCTCGAAACAAAACGAACCGACCTTCAAGTTCACGCTCATTCAATTTTGAGGAAACTCCATGAAGATTCTTTTCATAATGACTCGTAAAAATTCCGATCCCAAAGATCGTGAACTCTACGAAATGGACTTTATGTGCGAAGTTCTTGGGTTCAAACGATCTTTGCTTGATCTTGGCGTCATCACTGTCGCTGCTTGCACTCCGAAAGACGTCGAAGTCGAGATCATCGACGAGTTCTTCCAAAAGATTCCCTACGACACCGACGCCGATTTGGTCGCCCTGTCTGCCAAGACCTCTTGTGTCACCCACGTCTACGAGGTTGCAGACGAGTTCAGAAGACGCGGCACCAAAGTGGTGCTCGGCGGCATTCATGCGTCTCTGCGCCCAGATGAAGCCCTCGAACATGTCGACCACGTCGTCATCAACGAAGCGGAAAAGACCTGGCCTCTCTTTGTCGAAGCCTTCAAAAAGGGCGAGGCTCCCAAGACCTCCAAAGCCGAAGATTTTCCTCCAATGGACGAAATCCCGGTGCCGGCATGGGACAAGCTCAACGGCGGCGACTTCCTCTTCCACCAGATTCAAACAACCCGTGGCTGCCCCTTTATGTGCCGCTTCTGCAGCGTCCCAGACATCTCGGGTCAGACCTTCCGTTTCAAACCGGTTGACAACATCATTAAAGAGATCCGCTCCCTGCCAAAGTCGGGCTATCTCAAAGACAAAATGAAGGCGCTTTACTTCGTTGACGACAACTTCATCTCACGTCTCAGCTACACTAAAGAGCTTCTAGAAGCCCTCGTTCCCCTCTATAAAAGTGGAGAGCTTGGGGAATGGTCTGCAGAGACAACCCTCAACGTTTGCCGTGACGAAGAACTCCTCGACCTCTTCGCCGCCTCCGGTTGCTCGACCTTGATCATCGGTATTGAGTCGATCTCTGAAGAGACATTGCTCGCCATGGACAAGAAGGTCAACTTCTGCCTGACTTACCAGGAGGCCATGCACCGCATTCACGCCCGAGGCATGAGCGTCGTCGGTAACTTCATCGTTGGCTTCGACACCGATACCATCGCGACCTTCCGCGAGATCCTTGACTTCGTCGACGAGAACAACATCATTTATCCCTTCTTCAGTATCCTCACTCCCATGCCAGGAACGGCGCTCCACGAGGATTACAAGAACGCTGATCGCCTCGACCACTTCGATTGGCAATACTACGACACACGCCACGTCGTCTACAAACCTGAACACATGACTCGCGAAGAGCTCATGGACGGCTACATCTGGCTCTACCAAGAAGCCTACACGAGTGATCGCGCACTCGATCGCCTTGAGCGCTACTGGAAGACTTACCGGAAGACCAAGTCGAACTTCATTGAGAATAGCTTCATCCGTATGCGTCTCCAGAAGTTCTGGAACAAAGGCTCTCCACGCTTCCGGCGCTTACTCCGCGAAGGTTGGAAACGACTCACTAAACGCGGTATCAACACCGACATCGGTCAGCTGCTCTATTACTATGACTCCGGTCACTTCTTCGATTATCTCAGCCAGTTCAAATCGGAGAACTACGATCACAACGTGAGAGTTCTCCGTGGCGAGATTACAGACCGGAAGATTGACGAATCGCTCATGAAGAAGCAATGGGTCAAGGCGAAGAAGCCAAAGAAAGTGCTCCCAACCGCCTGACCGCTTTGAACATTTAGCTCTCGCTGGAGCTCTTCTCTTCTTCAGCGAGCTCATCAAGGGCCTCAGCCAATGCGAAAAGCAGTGGTTTGAGGCCTTTTTTAGCAACTCCGGAGATTCGGGAGACTTTCGAGCCCGATTTCTCTTCCAAGAGTCGCTTCACGCGCTTCGCTTCCTCGACAGAGACCGCGTCACACTTGTTAAGAGCGATGATCGTCTTCTTCTTGGCAAAGTTCGCGTCGTAGCTGATGAGTTCGTTACAAATGGTCTCATAGGCCTCTAAGGGCGTGGGAGTGCCATACTCTTCGCCCCCAGTCACCTCAACCAAGTGCAACAAGACCTCGGTCCGCTCAACATGTTTGAGGAACTCGTCTCCCAATCCGATGCCTTTGCTCGCGCCTTCAATCAAACCGGGAATGTCAGCGATCACTAATTCTCGGGACTCGCTGAATTCAACGATGCCGAGCTTTGGAGTGAGAGTTGTGAATGGATAGGCTCCAACCTCAGGAGTGGCCCTTGTGGTTGAACGAAGGAAGGTGGACTTCCCCGCGTTTGGAAGGCCGACAAGACCGATCTGGGCGATGAGCTTGAGCTCAAGCTGATATTTCCCCGACTCCCCTATTTGACCACGGGTCGCGATGCGAGGGACCTGTCTGGTGGCGTGGACAAAGTGAACGTTGCCCTTGCCCCCGAGCCCTCCCTTGCAGAGCACATACTCCTGGTCAATGTCGGTGAAGTCAGCGATGAACTCACCATTAGAGTCGCGGATGATGGTGCCTAGGGGGACATGTACGGTCAGAGATTCGCCGTTGCGTCCATGGCAATTGCGTTTCTTCCCGGGCACGCCGTCTTCAGCGCTGTAGAAGCGCTTTTGGGCGATGCGGTCGAGGCTATTGAGGTTCTTGGCGGCTTTGAGGATGAGCGAGCCGCCGTCCCCACCGTTGCCACCATCAGGACCTCCGCGGGGGACGTATTTCGCGCGATGGAAAGAAATCAGACCATCGCCTCCCGACCCGGCGCTGACTTCGATGGTGGCTCTATCTAAGAATGACATGAGATTTTATTTTCTGATCTTTCCTCTGAAAAAACAAAAAAACTATGTCTATGGAAAACCAGAGACACAGCTTCAATGAATGGATCAGAGCTTTACCCAGGAAATCCTGGTTGAACTCAGCCTGCGGCGAGAATTTCGACCGTGCGGTTCTTGTGGAACTTCACGACTCCATCCGACAAAGCGAATAGAGTGTAGTCGTTTCCACAACCAACATTCTTACCGGGCTTAAATTTCGTTCCGCATTGACGAACAAGAATGTTCCCCGCGAGAACGGCCTGGCCACCGTATTTCTTAATTCCACGTTTTTGGGCGTTCGAGTCGCGTCCGTTACGCGAAGCTCCCTGTCCTTTTTTATGTGACATGCTTAGCCTCCAGCTGCAATTTCGATCTTATCGATCTTGATGCGGGTGTAACGCTGACGGTGACCGGTTTTCACCTGAGAGTCTTTCCGACGGCGGAATTTCATGACTTCGATTTTGGGACCCTGGACTTCGGCTTTCACGAGAGTCGCTGAGACTTTCGCTTGACCGACTGTAGGACGACCAATTTGCACACCCTTGTCGCTAGAGACAAGAAGAATTTCATCAAAGTTGATTGACTTCTGATCGTCAGAAATCAAATCAATATCGATTGTGTCGCCTTCGCGGACGGTATATTGGCGGCCGCGGTCCCGAATGATTGCATACATTCTGGACTCCGTTTCAATTGACTGTGAAGTGTATGAGCCAGATCCGTCAAATTCGCAGACTCAGTCTTGATCGCGATGGGATCCGAGCGCAGGATTCTAAAAATGGATGGCTCTAAACACAAGAGCAAAAGCCTCTAAAAAAGCCAAAAACCGATCCATAACGACAACGAACTCTTAGGGAAAGTAATAAAACCCTTCCCTCAGAGCTTGTTAAAAAGACATGGGCTCTTCAATGTTTCAAAAGAGCCCGTGTCTTTTTTTGATTTCTAAAGCCGAAGCTTCAATTCAAGAACTTCGCCATAGTCTTCACGAAGCGAGTGTTCTCTTCAATGAATGGCATGCGAGAAGACTTAGGGAAAACCTTCAGCATGCTTCCGGGGTAGTGCTTCGAGATCCCCTGGCAATCGGACACAGAAGTGAAGCGACTGTGCTTACCAACGATCACCAAAGTCTTCACATTGACCTTTGGGAGCTTGTAGAGATCGAAGGGAGGAATCATGACCGAGCCCATTTGGCGGTGAACTGGGAAGCCCTTCTGATCATCAAACTCACCAAGGATGAATTTTATCTCACTGTCCCGATAATCCGCGAAGTTCAGAGTGAATGACTTACGAGACAGCGCAATCTGCTCTTCCCGGCCCGAAGCGACATACTGGAAGGCGCCCTTACTTGAGTCGTAAAGGTTGCTCTGAGCCCAGTGAGTCTCTTCCAAGTCGCCGCTCTTCTGGCCATATTTAATGTGACGATCATAACCATCACCAAAGGCTTTCTGGGCAGACACTGGAGAGCAAAGAACAAGGCGACGAACAGCCTTGCCATATTTCGCGGTGAACTTCATAGCAATCCAGCAGGAGAGTCCGTGGGCGAAGATGTTGATCTTCCCCTTCTTGATCTTCTTCTCTTCAATGAGCTGCTTCACAAGCGCCTCAAGGGCGTCAGAAATTTTCTCCGTGGGGTAGTGAGGACTTGGTGAACCCGGAGCGTTTGGAAGAGCTGGCTTGAAGTCGGACGCGCCAGGCAACTGGGCGTAAACGATCCGGTTGTGCGACTCAAGGTTTCGGAGATAAGTCTTGAGGTAGCCATCTTGGAATCCGTATTGAGGAATGACAAGCAGTGTGCCGCCCTTACCCCGTGTTTCATAGTCGAGCTTCACGCCCCGAACAACTGTGCTAGAGGCCGCTTTTTTCTTCTTCTTGCCGCCCACTTCGAAGGACGACTTGGCGCCTTCCCACCAGTTGCGCCAGTCTCCAAGGCTCGTGAGCTCACGCTCTCCGGTTGTATCTTCGAGGGCTTCGATGCAACGAACCCATACGCGGAACTGCTTGCCTTTTCTTAGCTCGGTCTCCCAAGCGTCCAGGAGAGGCTCAATGGCACGCTTGTCGCGCAACTCTTTGAGGGCGAGAGCCGCAGAGCGACGGACTTGCCACTCTTTGCGCTTGAGCGCTTCAAGCAAGAGAGGAACTTTGCCGGAGTCGCTCGACTTACCGATGGCCAGGCAAATCGCTTCCGCGACAACCCACTTGCCCTTCTTAAGGTCTTTCTCGATCTGGTCTTTGTTGTCGCCGTCTAGGGCAATGCTCAAGACATTGATCGCAGCGTCGCGATAATACCAATCGCTTGTTTTCAGAAGCTTGGCGATGACACCATAGGCCTTCTTATCGTTGCCATCGAGCAGGCGAATGGCCTGATACTTCTCCCAAGAATTCTTGGTGCTACCGAATGCTTTTTTGAAATCACTCACTGAATCCGCTGAAGCATTGGTCGCGCAGGCAAGAGTTAGAGCGAGCGCCGTAAGGCTCACTCGAAGCGTTAACTTCCCCATTGTTGTCTCACTTTCCGAACATTCGTTTTTCGCGATTGGGTGGGGTCTCGGCCGAATATTGATGGTGTTGGCCGGTCTGGACCCCAACTTTTAAACTAATGATGCCATTCTGTCACCACTCCATCGAATGAGCTTGGCATTTCATTCATTGCCCCGACGACGGTCAAGGAGATTTTTGTCGACGTGCCTCATATTTTGCCTTCGCGAGCGCCTTCAATTCTTTAGGACTCGTCCGACATAACCTTGAGAGCGCAAGAGCATCCCGCTTTTCCACGGTGAGCTGAGCATCCTTTTTCAACTCTTCCTTATTTACGTTCTTCAAGGCCACAGTGATGGCAAAAGCCGCCACATGTTGTGGAGAAAGCGCACGTTTTTGAGAATACTGCTGCGCCGCGAGGCCAAAGATCGTTGCCAAAACCCCGCGAGGATCCCCATGAATCATAGCGTTGTAAAACGCCAACTCAGCCAGCCAACGGCGTTCTTTGCTATTTGTTGGTAAACGCTTTTTTGCAGCCTTGAAGCGCCGGAGTTCAAATAGTTCGGTCGCAGCTCTAAGCTCAGCCCTCGCGACATAGTCGTTGAAAAAGGCCTTTAGTTTGACAGACGTCGTTCGGTTTCCGTAATTCAGAGACAGCGGTTGAAGAGAGATCGAGCGAAGGCCATCCTTCGCTAGTTCCAACATATTGACAGGCTTCTTAGCCAACTCGATGAAGGTCGCGTCTTTGGCCATGGCGGCCTCGACCTTAGCGTAGTATTCCAAGCGTTGCCAGTAACCCTCGAAGCCGAGAGTCTTGATCGCCGCCCGATTCACGTAAAAGCGATCCCCAACAATGAACACGGCCTGGAAAGATCGGAGACCCATGCGCCTCGATTTATAGGTCAGGAAATTTTCAACAATGACCTCGTCAAAAGCCAAGCTCTGAAAACTCAGCTTCTTGTCGAAGAGGGTCAACTCCCGCTGAGCGTCCTCAGTACCAGCCTTCTCTTTGCACTTTACGAGGTGAATCGACGATATCGACGGCTCCACGGCATTGGGAATAATGAGAAGCTCTTTGCGGCTCGCCATCGACTTGAAGAAGTGCTCCAACAAATCGACCGCCGGGCGATCTATCTCGGCCCCCATAAGCTTGCCAAGGGCCTGACGCGCGGCCTTCTCCCTCTCGACGACTTTGACGGGGAGGTCCTTCGGGGGATTTTTTAAGGGTCCCTGGAGAACTCCATCCTTCATTCGATAGCCGTCTCGGAAGAGATGAAAGTCGTAGTATGCGTACATGTAAGCACGAAGGGCTTTAAGAACCCCATCGGTCACTTTGAGAGTCGGCAAGGCTTTTCGCGGCTTATCGTCGACCTGCTGGGTCGGATCGCCAATTTTACGGCCGTTGATCTTTGTTGGCCGCATAGGTGGCGGTGTGCAGGCGAGGTTGAAAAGCAAGGTGCTGAGCAGGATCGATAGATAGAACTTCATGGATAGGATCCTTAGGTCTGCACATCTTCAAAACTATCAATGGCTTCTTGGCGGCCCTCGAAGAGGCGAAAGAGTCGGTGCAAGCCAAGAGTCGTGATAACCGTGCGGACGATGTCATTTAGCCCGTAGAATCGCAGATCCCCCTGCTTGGCCCGCACTTTACTCAGGAAGCCGATAAACACACCCATTCCGTTGGATGATATATAGGTCAGCCGAGCCCCATCAATAACGATACGCGGACGGCCAGATTCCAAGATCTGACCCAAGGTTTCATCGAGCAGCTCGATGGTGTGGCGATCGATAGAACCAACAGGAGAGAGAACAACCATATTGTCGCCGATGGGCTCTCTCTCAAGGACGAGCGGCTGCGAAGTGTTATCAGCGCTCTCATTGACCTCATCCGAAAAATCATCGAGGGCCTCATCTTCGGTGTCGAAAATGACGAGGAGCTTTGATAGACCAGTCGCGATCAGCGTCGAACGGGTCACGGTCGAGACATCGCAAAAGCGAATGTCACCACCAGCCTTCTTAATGTGAATTAAGTGCGCCAGAAAAACACTGGACGCCTCTGATGAGAGATAATCGAGGGCTTTGCAAGACACGATAATCTTGACCAAGCCATCCGTCTCAAGCTTCTTGAGGACGTCCTCGATCTTTTCTGCCGAGTCTTTCCCAAGTTGCCCAGAGAGTTCGAGGATGGTCGTTCCGAAGCGACCGTCCCGTGTTTTAATTGTCAAATCGTCCACTGCCACCTCATTTTTGGCGTGAAAGGACCCAAAGCCGATGAGTGATCCTGAGAATTCTTCATTTTCGCCGCCAGATGTCGACGTTCATCTTGCCTGTGATGTCCTACCGATCGATCCCGAGCAAGTCCAACGCTTGGCGCGTT
>JARGOJ010000268.1 GCA_029210225.1 Planctomycetota bacterium | reverse complement strand
GACCATGACTGTGCTGCGCCCTTCTAGAGAGAGCATTTCAGTTCTTATGCACGCGTCGGTTAGGATATATGAAAGTGTGAGGGAGATAAGTAAAGAGAGCATTGGTCGCAGCAAGGTGCCAATGACCGGAATGCCTTGTAGGAAAAGGTAGAGGAGGCGGAAGGGAGTCGTGAGACGAGCCGCCAATGAGACCTTAGAATTCGCGGGATATTCGTCATACTCGTTGTGCATACTCTTTATCCACTCAAGGGTGCAGTTCACAAATACCGAAGCCAAATCTGTTTTTGCCTTTGGCCGCTCTTACTAGAACCCTGAGACGAAGAAGAAGACACTTTAGGTTTGTTTGGAACGCTGTGAACTTTTTTGCGAGTTTGGGATCTGGGAAGCAAAAGGGCTGGTCCAGCGCTTCTTTTGGCTCCTATGGCTTTCTAATTTCTGTAGCGAACCCTTCAATCTTTCCCCGTCTCGGGGAGCAGGAGGATTGAGAAGGCGAGCTTCGCGTTCGATCTTATGATGTCTCCGTCAACCCCCTGGCCTTTTTGGTGGAAGGCGCTAAAGACCTGGGCATCGACGTACGACGCGAGAGTGCTAGGATCAAGGTCGACACGAAGCGTCCCTTCAGATTGGGCGCGGCGAATCCAACTCTCATAACTCGTGAGATTGTCTCGCTCCAATTGCTCGACTCGCGCTCTGGCAATAGGACCAAGCCGATTCCGTTCACTTCTCATCTTGACTGACAGACATCCCGCGTCGGTCGCCATACCAGAAACCTCCCCCGCGATAGCGTCGATGACGGACTCAATTTGTTTGAGAAAAGGCTGATCTGTGGTCGATAGGAAGTCGTGGAGGCGTTTCATATACAAATCCCAGTAAAGGTCTAGGCAAGCGGCCAAGAGACCGTCTTCTCCCCCAAATTCCCGGTAGAGTCCTGGTTTCGCAATTTCAAGGCGACGGCAGACCTCGTTTAAAGAGAGTCGGAGCGGACCCTCATGCCAATAAAGCCGCATGGCATCTTCGAGAATACGAGTTCTATCGAGTGAACGAGGGCGCCCTCGGGATCTCTTCTTCTTTGCCTCAGACATTTTTGTACCGATCGGTTGCAAATGATACTTCACTGTAGTATACCAAGAGGAGTCTATTTTGTACCGATTAGTATTTAATGGGTTGGAGCGTTGACTATGAGTGATGAAAATGACGGCTGGGCTTTATTGACAGGGGCCTCGGGTGGAATTGGGCGCGTCTTTGCTAAAGCGCTTGCAAAGCGGGGCTTCAAGACCATTGTTGTGGCGCGAAATGCTTCGAAGCTTGAAGTGCTCGCCGAAGAAATTCGGGGAGAGGGAGCGGTCTGTGAGGTTGTGGCCGCAGATCTCTCGATCCGAGAGGGGCTTGAGCTTGTGGTGGCGCGAGCGAATGAGTTGGGCTTTGTTGAAATTCTGGTGAACAACGCCGGCTTGTCGAGAACGGGCTCTTTTCTTGACCAGTCAGCGGTGGACGACGGAGCGATGCTCCGACTGAACATCGACGCCATTGCGACTCTGACCCGCGCCTTCTTGCCTTCTATGGTGGAGCGGGATAAAGGTGGAGTCATTCACATTGCGTCTGTTGTCGGTTTTCAGCCTGTGCCTTATTGGACGACTTATGCGGCAACGAAGGCCTTCGTCCTCGCCTTTGGCCAGGGCTTGTCGAGAGAGCTTAGGAATAGTAAGACTCGGGTTGTGACGGTTTGCCCAGGATTCACTCGTACCGGACTCTATGACAAAACAGGGGTTCCTGGCTTGGCGGGTAAGATCCTTCCTTTCTCAACTCCAGAGATCGTCGTCAAAACAGCTCTGAAAGCCTATGATCGCGGACGGGTCATTGCCGTCGTTGGTTGGCTGAATTGGCTCTTCACCACTTTAGGCCGACTTCAGCCAAGATCGATTGAGCGCTGGATTATGGGCCATTTATTTGTTCCACGAAGCTCTTGAATTGAGTGGGGCGTCCCAAAGAAACTGACGATGCCAAGAGTCAAGTGACCGTGCTCTCATGGTGTTCTTTGATAGACTCTTCAATGGATATCACTCAGGGATGAAGGAAGCTTTGGGCAAGCTGTGGTGCTGTTAGAGCAGCGGGCGCAGATGCTCTAGTTCTTCGGGGGCCTTGAACAATACGAATTGATAGTAGCTATCTCGTCGATCAAAACAGATCCACGAATAATAATAGGAGCGGCAATTGAGACGAATCACGGTGCTATTGTGCCTAACAACGTTTCTTGTTTGCGGAAGGCCAGCTTTGTCTCCGGGCCAAAAAGACAAGAAGCTCTTGGCCTTCCCAGGAGCAGAGGGTTTTGGGCAATATACTCGGGGTGGTCGCGGTGGCGCGCTTTGCTTTGTGACCAATCTAAAAGACTACAAGAAAAAAGAGGCGGTGATTCCTGGGTCGCTTCGGGCAGCGCTGGAGCAGAAGGGGCCGAGAACAGTCCTCTTTCGAGTTTCCGGGACCATTCGGCTGACCCGGGGTTTGAAGATTAAAAACCCCTATGTCACCATTGCGGGGCAGTCTGCGCCTGGGGCTGGAATCTGTCTGAGGAATTATGGATTGAGCATCAGCGCGAAAGAGGTGATTGTTCGCTATCTGAGAGTGCGACCAGGGGATGAAATTGGCCGAAAGCAAAAGAAGCCCTGGCAAGTGGATGCAATCTCAATTGGAGAAGGTAGCAAAAATGTGATTTTAGATCATTGCTCGACAAGCTGGGCCAACGATGAGGTCCTCTCTGTCTCAGGGAAAGGAGTCACTCATGTGACTGTGCAGTGGTGCATGATTACTGAGAGCCTCAATGATAGCACTCACAAAAAGGGGACTCATGGCTACGGTTCGCTCATTCGCAGCAATGGCAAAATTTCCTTTCATCACAATCTCTATGCGTTTCATCGCTCTCGTTCTCCACGCCCTGGGACTTATGGAGATGGCTCCATTTTATTCGACTTTAGAAACAATGTCATGCACAAGGGGGGAAGGGGATACACGTCGAAGGACCCCGTTCGCATGAATTTCATTGGCAATTACCACAAGAACACTCCCTTCGAGGCTTCGGAGACCTGCCGTTACTTTGGCGAGGATAACCTTGGTGATTTCAAGGGAGGTGAGAAACAGAGCAAGGCGTTTTCCACAGCCAATGTTCAAACGAGTTCCGCCGAGGACGCCTATAAAGCAGTTCTTGAGAGATGTGGAGCCGTTTTGCCAAAACGTGATGCCGTTGATTCGAGAGTCGTAAAACTGGTCAAAGAGAATGGAGGCGCGTTAATTAACTCTGAAATGGACGTTGGAGCTTGGCCGAAGCTAAAGTCCGAACGCGCCCCGAAAGATAGAGATAGAGACGGTATGCCGACCAAGTGGGAAAAGAAGTATCGGCTTTCTAGCACCAGAACGAGCCACAACAGAGATCGTGACAAAGACGGTTATACAGACCTTGAAGAATATCTCAATGGGACTGATCCAAGAAAAAGTGATGATAAGGACAATTGAAAAGAGCTTCTCTTGCGCCGCGCAAAAATGCGTTCATGGGCGCGAAAGAAGCTCTTTGAATTCAATTCAATGAATTGAAGAATTACTTACCTGCGCCGACGGGCACTTTGGCTTTCTTCATTTGAACAACGGTGTATTTCTTATCTTTCATAAGCTGGACAAGACCGTCTTTACCGACGAGGTGAAGGCTACCAACGGCGACGAGGGTTGGGGTCGTTCCCTGCAACATCTTGTCAATCTTGACGGCCATCTTCTTGTTGCGGTTAAAACCCATAGCAGCCCACCATTCTTTCATCTTTGGATGCTTGTCGAGGTCCTTGGTGCCGAGATTGGCGAAGAAATCGGCATCGCCGTTTTTCCAACCAGTGATCATCTTACCGAACTCGTCTTTCGACTTGCCAAAGTTCTTGATGCCTTCAACGAGGCTGTGCTCTTGAAAAGACGCATCACCGAAGTTGAAAAGCTTGATTTGATCTTCAATCTTCTCCAAAGAGATCACAGTCTTTTTCTCTTTATGAGCCTTATTTAAGAAGTGTTTGTCAATGCCATTTTCAGCGCTATATCCCGACTTTGCGATAGCCATCTGAGCAATGTTAACCCCAATGAAGCCCGGCTTGAATGGCGCGAGAGAGGCATAGGGGATGTTTTGCTTTTTCAAGAAGCCTTTGAGCGTGGCCAGACCGTCTTTTGACAGATGATCCCCAACTTTGGTGCCGTCATTATAAAGACAAGTGCTCATAACAAGCTGTTGGACCTTTTGCTGATCAATCTTAGTAATATCGACTTCGACAGCCAGGGCCTTAGACGCTTTGTAAGCGTCCATAATCGTCTTGTCGAGGGGGTAGAGGTCCGCTTTACCAACGTGAATGGTTCCAAGCAAATAAACGGTGTTTGTCTTTGAAGTCACCTTCCAAAGAAAGCACTTATCCGACTTCTTTGGCTTGGTCTCTGTGTCTTTGTCATCAGCAAACACAGGCGCCGTGAGAAGGAAAGCACAGGCGAGGGGAAGCATCCAACGTTTGAAGAGAGAATTCATAGTCTCATCCTTAGGGCTGTTATAGTTCTTGTATGGTTTCCGAAACGATTTACCACAAAGTCCGGAACTTCTCTCCTCAAAACGTGCCTTGAACGCCGAATTTTAACAATCGAGACAGAGACATAGGGCTGAATATTCCCCCGCCAGCTCGCTCCCCTCCTCTTTCTTCCTCATTGTCAGGGGCTTTTGCTAATCTAATTGACTTATGGGGTTGAGGTGGCGAAATTGAGACCTAGGTCACGAAACACTCTGGGAGACTGAGTTTGAGCGACTCTCCACGGAAAATTGTTCACGTTGATATGGACGCCTTCTATGCCTCTGTTGAGCAGCTCGACCAAGCAAGCCTACGAGGCAAGCCGGTGATTGTTGGTGGCCTCCCCAAGAGCCGGGGAGTGGTCTGCGCTGCATCCTACGAAGCACGAGCCTTCGGAGTGCACTCCGCGATGCCATCCTCTCAGGCCTTTCGTCTTTGCCCCCACGCTGTCTTCATTCGACCCAATTTTCAACGTTATAAAGAGCTGTCGTCCCAGATTCAGACCATCTTTCGCAATTACACAAGCTTAGTCGAACCCTTGAGCCTCGACGAAGCCTACCTCGACGTGACTGAAAACAATCTGGGACTCAGCTCTGCTACAAAAGTCGCTCAGGCTATTCGGGAAGAGATTCTTCAAAACACCGGACTCACAGCGTCGGCAGGAGTTGCTCCCAACAAGTTCCTCGCAAAAATTGCCTCAGATATGGATAAACCTGATGGTCTCTTTGTTATTAGTCCCAAGCGAATTCAAGAAGTACTAAGCCAATTGCCGGTGCGTCGAATCCCTGGAATAGGACCGGTCTCCGAACAACGCTGTTTGAAAAAAGGCATCCGAATCGCAACCGACTTCCTTCGTCATAGCCCGGAACAACTCGAAGCCTGGTTTGGCAGCGCAGGACCACGATACCTAAGCTTCGCCAAGGGCATCGACAAGCGCCCCGTCAGGCCCTCTCGAACTAGAAAGTCCATCAGCGTCGAAGACACTTTTGGCGAAGATATCTCCTCGCTCAGTCAAGCGCTCTCCATGCTTGACAAGCTCTCGAAGAAATTGGAAGAGCGGCTCCAGCGCTCGAAGAGCAGCGGTTACACTCTCACCCTCAAAGTCAAATACGCTGACTTCGAACAAATCACTCGCAGTCGAACTGTCGATTGGCCCATCCTTGCTCATTCTGACTTAATGGAGTTGAGTAAAGAACTCATAGGAAGCACTGACATCGGCCAACGCCCCATTCGGCTCCTCGGTCTCGGTCTGTCCCAACTCGGAGTCAAATCGCAGTTAGTGCTCCCTTTTGACGCGCTAGACACTTGATTCGCCCCATTTTAGAGACGGCGATCATCCCATCGATTCAGCGCTGACTCATTTGGAAGAAATGCTCGGGTTTAGATTTCAAGAGGAAGATGTCTCTTCAGGGAGACAGGCCTCTAGCCCTTACGGGACTTGCTTGGTGAGACTCGCCCCCCCTGAATGAACGTAATGTGTCGAATAATTTTCAGAAAACGGACAATCACAGCAATGGCTAAATGCTATTAAGTTGAAGCTTAACAGCTCCTACTACAATTGGCTATAAGTTCTTCATTTTGTTTGGATTAGCGACGTTTTGATGGTCGGGTCTTTGAGAGGCTTTAAGCTCTTTATTAACTGGAAACGAGCCTGTGACTTCTTGGCGTCCAGAGAATGTGTTCCAGATATTTAACCGATTTTGATAGGGTCCCGAATCGCTAGAGGACAAAATCTTGAGAAATCATCACTCTTTAGTTGGGGTTTCTCTAGAGATTCGGTTCAACCCTTCTCGTCGAGGATCAAACACGGCATCAAAACCGTCCATGGTACGACGAGCCAAATACTCGCAAACAGCGTCAACGAATAGCAAGCACGGCAAGGCATTCTCCATGAAATTATTTAAACCACTCATATTCACACTTCTGGCTTCACTTTGCCTCACCAACTCTGCAGCCTATGCTCAAGGCACTATTTTTGGTGATGTCAACAACGATCAAGCCGTGGATTTGCTTGATATCCAGCTTGAGGTGAACATCATTCTGGGAGTGACCGGTGCCAATACCGCTGCTGACCTTAGCGGAGACGGAAACGTCGATGCCATTGACCTGCAAAGGTTGACCAACATTGTGTTGGGTTCTCCAACTCTTCAAACAGTTGTTCCAGCCTCCGGGATTGAGACTCAGACGATCACAATCACCGGGGCGAACTTTGGCACGGTCCCTGGCAATGTGACGGTGCTCGTCAGCAACAACGTTCCGGCGAACGCAATCAGCGCGCAGGACAACCAAATCGAAGTGGTGGTTCCCATTGGGGCAGCGTCCGGTCCCTTGCTTGTGCAAGTCACCGGGCAGACGGCGCCGAGCAACAACTTCAACTTCACCGTTGTTCCAGGGGTCATGATTGGCGGAACCGTGTCGGCCGGACCGGTGAACAACGCCCAGGTTGACATCTTCTTGGTCGACCCGACAACCGGGGACCTGACCCTCGTTGGAACCGTCATGACCGGACCCACGGGCCAATTCACCTTTGTCTCTCAAACTCCAGGCGTTTTCCTTGCTATCGCCCGGGGTGGAACATACAAAGACGAAGCCACGGGAGTCATGCGATCTCTCGGTATGCCCGCCTTGCCTACCAATATTAATGATGCCCGCGATAACTCTCTCGAAACACTCCTCGACTCAGCCTCAGCGACAACCGTAACAGCCAGTGTGACTCCGCTCACGTCGATTGCCTCCCAACGCGCTATCAGCGCTTCTCAGGGCAGCGGGATGGCCGTGAATCCAGCTATGATTGACTCTGCCGCAATGAGCGTCGCCAATGAATTGGGATTGGTCGACGGCAATGGAAACGCCCTCGACCCAAGAGACATTGCACCTGTTGACCTAACAGACGGCAATAACGCTGGTGTCGACCCCGCGAGCCCGGAAGCCATTTACGGCGCTTTGCTCGGCGGTCTATCTCAAGCCGCCGCCGACGCGGGCGTCGCCGAGCCCCTTGACTTCGTGAGAGCGCTTCAAGAGGACTTCTCAGACGGTGTTTTCGATGGGCAAATGGACAACCAGACCGTCATGCTTGGCAATGATCCGCTTTCGACAACCGCCGCCACAGGGGAGCTGCAAGACGGCACCCAGAACTTTTTGAACTCCGATAACAATGCCTCCGGCAACGACGCAAGCATGTTCAACGAGCTGCTGGATGACATCGCCACGAGAGATGAGGCTCCCCCCGGAGTCAATATCGCGCCAAGCTTTCAAGCCAATGTGATTACAGTGTTTCGAAGCGCCAATCCAATCGCCGTCAGCGCCATTATTAAAAATATCACCGCGGGAACCAGCGCCGAGGACCTCGCTGGACAGCAAGTCACATTGACTCTTCAAGGGTCCAGCAATCAAGGGATTGTCCAAGCAAGCAATATCTCTCTTGCTCCCGGCCAAACACCGGATAAGCGCCTGCTGATCTTCACTCCCGAAGCGAACGTCGTCGGATCAACCATGGTCACTATTCAAGCGACAGACAATGGCTCCACTCCAAAGAGCGTGACCCGAACGGTGATTATCAATGTCATTAACAACCCTCCCAAACTGGATCTTAACGGCTCGGCCGCTGGCACGACGACCCTTGTCAGCACCTCAGTGTTGGGTGGACCCATTTCCCTCGTGAATCCAGGCGCCACTCTCACCGACGCTGACGACACAATGATGGAAAGCGCCACGGCCACCATTGTTGGCGGTCCGTTAGATGCAAACATGGAGATCTTGGGGGTGACGACTAGCAACGCCAATCTCACAGTCAATTATGATGGGTCCACTGGGGTCCTCACAATTACAGGAAGCGAGACTCTCGCTGCCTACCTTCAAGTCTTAAAAACTCTGACCTACGACAACGCCGCAACGAATCCAAACGGAGCAACGAGAACTGTTTCAGTCTCGGTGAATGACGGCGACGACGACGGACTCGCGCAGTCTCTCGTTGGTTTTCAAAGCCTCGCTATCCAAGCGGGAAACAATCAGACAAGTCGCGTCGGCTCAACTCTTCAAAACGGACTCATCGTTCAAGCGCGTGATGGCCAGGGAGCTATTCTCGCCAACGTTCCTGTGACCTTTGCAGTCACCGCAGGAGCTGGCAGCTTCGCCAGTCAAAATTCAATAACCGTCGTGACTGGGCCCAATGGCCTCGCGTCTGCAACGCTCACCTTGGGTGCCAATGTTGGAGTCAACACTGTCACCGCAAGCTCAACAGGCTTTGTCGGATCTCCTCTGACCTTCTCCGTCACCGGAACCTTGGATCCTGTCATCTCTTCAGCAGGTGGTGACGGCCAAACCGGGCTGGTTAGCACCGCGCTCGCCAATCCCTTCGCTGTTGAGCTGCGTGATATCAATGGCGATCTTGCTTCAGGAGTCGACGTCACATTCACTGTGACCGCTGGAAGCGGAACAGTCGCAGGGCAAAGCTCAGTTGTCGTTCAAACCGTCAACGGACTGGCCTCGACGGTCTTGACCCTCGGTCCAAATACTGGCTTGAATACAGTCACGGCCACGGCCACTGGATTCCTAGGTTCGCCAGTGACCTTTAACGCCACAGCTGAAGTTCCAGCTGTCATGAGTTTAGTCAGCGGAAACAATCAAACTGGAACTGCGACCTTGGCCCTGCTCGCTCCATTAACAGTTCGATTGACCGGCACCGATGGTCTTCCAGTCGCCGGCCAAGCAGTCGTCTTTGATGTGACCTCAGGGGGCGGCGCGCTTTCAGGCAGTAATTCCTTTACCGCGACGACGAACAGTAACGGGCGCGCCTCGGCAACATTGACTCTCGGACCCAATCCAGGCAGCCAAACAGTGACCGCGACCGCGGCAGGATTCAATGGCTCTCCCGTGACCTTTACCGCCAGTTCACAAGTGCCGCGTCGCATTCTCGCTGTCGCAGGGAATAATCAGACGGGTCAAGTGAATACGACGCTGCCAACCATGCTCGTCGTGAAGTTGACCGATGAACTCGGTCAGAATGTCTC
>JARGOJ010000267.1:1223-9636 GCA_029210225.1 Planctomycetota bacterium | reverse complement strand
CCATTAACCTTGGCCAAACGAACTTCCTCGGTAAGTATGTGCCGTCGGGACCTCCAGGGATGGCGCCGCTTCGAAGCACACCCTTTCCCTCTCAGAAAGTGGACTTTGGCAATATTGGAATCAATGGGAATGCCGGGACTCAGGGAAACCCTCATCTCCATGACGTAAATGGAGTCGTCGAATCAATATGGACGGACGATGAATTCGATACTGGCGGCGACGAAGGTGAATTGTCCGTTTATGTTCTGACAGCGGGAACTTTTCCAACTGGGACTTGGCAAAAAGTGATTCTGCCTTCGGTTGTGAATGCCCCAGCCCCGACAAACGATATCCAACCCTTTTTCTCGGGATCAGAACTTTTCTTTACCAGATCAAGCCCAACCGCGCTCCCCGAGGTCTTTCGCGCCGCTTATTCTGGAGGCAAGCTCGCGACCGATTATGGAAACTCTGGGAATTGGGCAACCCCCGTGAAGATTCTTGGCGTCAATCCTTCAACAACAATAGGGACTGTCACGGCGATTGGCGAGCCTACCATTGCCACCATCAATGGCAAGGAGGTTATGTTCTTTGTCTATGGTGTCATCCGTGGCTTTGATGCGACAAGCGGACTCGCAGACGTCAACCTTCAGGCCGGCTTTATCAACAAAGAGTGAGCCAGGCGTTCAAATTAAACAAGCGCTGTGAAACCAATCGTTCCACAGCGCTTATCGAGTTGAGTTTTTTGAGCGCGGGCAATGTTTTTAGTGACTAAAAATATTGCCCGGCTTTTGTTTTTTCAGGCGTCCGCCCGAGTGATTTGTGCGCCAATGCCGCGGAGCTTCTCTTCAATTTGCTCGTAGCCGCGATCAATGTGATAAATACGGTGAACTTCTGTCGTTCCTTGAGCGACCATTCCGGCGAGCACCAAAGCCGCGCCAGCGCGGAGGTCACTGGCCATAACCTGTGCGCCCGTCAATTGTTTCACACCTTTGATAACAGCGCTGGAGTGAATCTTTTGGACGTTTGCTCCAAGACGGCTCAACTCTGCGAGGTGCATGAAGCGATCTGGGAAGATCCGCTCGGTGATCACGCTCATTCCGTCGGCGAGAGTCAGGAGAGTCACTAATTGAGCTTGTAAGTCTGTCGGGAATCCTGGGTAGGGCATTGTCGTCGCTTGAACACTGGTCACAGGACGATCTTTAATGACGCGGACCAGGCCGTCTTCATCTTGATCAATGATATAGCCAGTTTGCTGCAAGACGTCGATGAACGCCGAGAGGTGTTCAAGGCGTGCGCCCTCAACTTTGACATCTTCCCCGGCGAGGGCCGCAGCCACCATAAAGGTTCCTGCTTCAATTCGGTCAGCGATCACTTCGTGGTTGGCGCCCTTTAGAGAAGGCACACCGGTAATTTGAATTCGTGGGGTTCCAATTCCTTCGATGGTCGCGCCCATGGCCACGAGATAATTGGACAAGTTGGCGATTTCTGGTTCGCAGGCGGCGCCATCAATCACTGTTTTTCCGTCGGCGAGACAGGCGGCCATGAGGGTATTAGCCGTCGCCAGGACGCTGGGACCATTGACGCCACCGAGGTAGATATGCGCGCCCCGTAGGCGGCCATTGCTCCGAGCTTCGATGTATCCGTGTTTCATTTCAATCTCGGCGCCGAGAGCACGAAGACCTTTTAGGTGAAGGTCCACAGGACGCAGGCCGATCACACAGCCACCGGGAAGGGAGACCTTTGCGTAGCCACGGCGAGCCACAAGAGGTCCTAGGACGCAAATCGAGGCGCGCATTTGCGAGACCAGCTCGTAGCTGGCGCAGGATGGCTCTATCGTCGTGACTTTGCAAGCAAGCTCACCAGGGCCGCGTTTCTCAATGTCGACGCCCAACTCTCTGAGGATCTTGACCATGGTTCGCATGTCCGAGAGGTCAGGAACGTTCGTGAGGACGCTCTTTCCGTCTGCGAGAAGGGTCGCCGCCAAAATGGGGAGACTCGCATTCTTTGAACCGCTGACTTTAATGGTTCCTGAGAGTTTGTTTCCTCCCTCAATGATTAGCTTCTGCATGGCGCCCCCTAAGATGTCGAAATTGGGAATCGGTGATCCTGTCTGATACCCTCATCGTCCCTTTCCCCGGTCTAACTTTTGCCATCCTCTAGATTCTTGGAAAATTCTTTGCAGGATCCTCATAGATGAGGGCTCTCCGATTTCTGACAGCCACGGCTGAAGATCGTGCTCATGAGAGTTGAGCCCTTACGAGAAGAACTCTAGGAGAGTATGGGAGAAGGTGAATAGACCCAAGCCTTAGAGGAATCGGAGACGTCGAGGAAAGTCGAAGGATTGACTGTCTTGGCGGTGGGACAATAAAGTAATATAAATAGGGATTGTGGTTTAAGTTAAAAACGAGCCACCCTGTCGATGTCAACGCTCCTTGAATGAAAACGGCGGCCGAGCGTTCCAATTACTGAAGAGGTTTAACGTGAAGAAATTCCTGACAACGTTTTTGTTCTGCGCGTCGCTCTGCGCCCTAGTCACAGCTTGTGCTAAAGACAAGCCTGTTCGACCTGGGCCAAACGATAACAACGTTGATAAGCGGGATGTGCTGCTCACCGGTGACGACGGCGCATTGTTCCAACCAAACTTCGAAGCTAACGACAACACCTTGGTCGTGAGCGACTTCGTCACGATTCGCAGCGGGGATGAGGCCGCAGCTGACCGAGCGCTCATGGATAAGATCCTCAAGAAAGCCATCGTCATCACCGTCAAGGACCTACTTAAAGATCCCGAGCTTTACAAAGAGAAGGAGAATGAGATCCAGCGCCTCTTCGTTCAGCAGTATCAGAAGTTCCTCATCAGCCAGAAAGTCCTGGAGAAGAAGATCTTTGGGGACAACAGCAAAATGGGCGCGAAGATCCAAGTCGAAGTCTCCCGGGAGAAGCTGACGAAGGAAATCGCGACGGAAATCCGAAGCAACGTCGCAACGAGAATGATCATCATTGTTCGCAAGCCCAAAAAATCCGGCGGCGTCGATGCGGTGACCGAGGATTATCTATATACCCTGACTGAATCACTCTCCGGCGACTTGGTTGAGCGAGGATTTGAGCCGAAGCTCTGGAATGATGTTCGTCGGAATATTGCGGAAGACCGCGATTCCGGCGACCCCCAACTCGAAAAATTCCTTGAAACTTACGTCGAAGATTCCGACTGGGCCAATGATAAAGACGATCAACACAGCCTGCCAAAAATCATTCTCCGAAGCAGGGCACGCTACCTAGTAGGATTCCAATTCAGGGTGCTTGGCAAAACAGGCCTCACCTACCGCTGCATGATTCGAGCCGATATCCATGACCTCTTTAATGAGCGCGCCCTCAAACCCTCTGAAGGGACGGCGAGCGTAGCCATCGGCTCCATGTCACTCGTTGAAGCACGAGAAAAATGTGTCAGCAAAGCGTCCAAAATCGTCAACGCCGAACTTGGCAAGAAGCTTCAAAAATATCTCCAAATTATCGAGAAAAGGATGCGCGACTACAACGTCGATTTTGTCGGTTTCAGCGAAGACGAGATCTCGCGACTGGAAACGTTAATGGCCGGTGTTATCACCGAGGATGTTGAAACCGAAACTGTTGGAGGCATTCTCAAGGTCAAAGCTCGCGTTGATCGGGCTCCCATTCCTCTTCGTAATGAAATTAAGAGAGTCCTAAAAAACCTTGGTTTTGAAGTGAAACCGAAATCCTCCAAGAACACCATCACCATCACCAAGCAATGAAGCAAAGAAGGAAACAACCATGACACGCACTCTCACTCTCATTGCTCTGCTGCTCTTGGCCCTCGGTTGCACTCCCGAGACCATCCCCGAATCAGAGCCTCATCGCATGACCTTTGTGGCCTCTCGCGGGCCCATTGAAGCCTACGATGCGACGATTCAGGTGCTGGCGCAGAACTTCCCCAATATGGACCCCGGAGGAACCGACCGGGATGGCCTGGTCGCCCTCACTGAGTGGGTGCAATCAGAAGAACCTGAGCGTTTAGCCCGAGTCCGCGCTCGCGCCATTATTGATGGTCCCGCTGGTGGCAGCGCCCGGGTCC
Organism: Planctomycetota bacterium; assembly: GCA_029210225.1. Classification (GTDB taxonomy): domain Bacteria; phylum Planctomycetota; class J058; order J058; family JARGOJ01; genus JARGOJ01. The sequence goes on along the minus strand of JARGOJ010000267.1, from coordinate 5,570 downwards.
AGCTCTTTGTCGAGCGTCAATTCTCCACAACGAAGACCGAGTACGGCGACCTCAATAAGTCGAAGCCCGTCTGGGTCAGCGGCGTGAACATTACTGATTCGACCTTAGAGAACAAACTCATGGGCGACATTCGAGCCCGCCTTGGAGCGCCGACAGCGAAGTAAGCCTTTGGAAAATCCAAAGAGCTGTCGAGCAAAGCAGACATGAACTTAACCCGACTTTCCTAGACTGAGGCCTTTTGATGAAACGTCTTTCACTCTTAACTTTAGGCATTGCCCTCCTCCCAAGCATCGCCCTCGCTCAATCGACGGTCGCGGTGGTCGCCTCGAAAGACGTCCACGAAACCGTGATTCAGGGCCTTGAGAGCGCTGGAGTTTCCCACGCCGTTTTTGAAGACGATGGGGGCGCCGCGTTGCTCTCCGACAAGAAAGCGGCTCTCAAAATTGCCGTCAAGCTAAGCCAGCTAGGGAAGGCCAAGTTCTTAGTCATCGCTAAGTTCGATTGCAAAAATGTCACCAATAAGTCGACGGCGTCCATCGCCGAGGGGAAAGTAACCCTGAGGCTCATCAGCGGCCCCGCTCAAAAAGTCGTTCTCAGCCTTAGCGATGAACTTCGGGCCAAATCAGGGACAGAGGCCAAGGCACGGAAAAAACTGATCAAGCTCGCCAAGGCCGCCTTCGCCGATTGGACGGAGACGAAGCTTGTCCCAGCCCTCTCTAAGAAGCAAAGGCTGAGGCTGACCATCGCCGTTGCTCGATTCTCCACCGAGGTCCGCCGAACTTATGAGAAGCCCTTTCGCGCCGCGATCGAGGCCGCCGGCTTCAAAGTCGAGACCGTCATGCCTTACAACCGCGACTATGGTCTGCTCCGCTTTGAAGGGAGCATTGATGCCGCGACTCGGGATGCCGCCGAGGAGAAGCTTCATAAGGCCCTGAAAGCGAAAGACCTGACCGACTTCTTCAAGATCGCCCGAAGCCCCGCCGGGGTCCTCACCTATCTCTTCCAGAATCCCTACCGAAGTCTTCGCATTCCCATCCTAGACATTGATACCGCCACTCAAAAAATCGTCGGTCCCAAGCTCGTTGAAGCCTTCGCTAAAATGGAGGGGATCGAAAAAGCTGAGCGCCTCTTCAAAGAGTTCACGGTCGTGAAAACAAAGGGCGGTTATTGGGTGCTCACTGACGGATCCAAGAAAACAGGCACGATTCGCCAAGGGAAGTTCCAGATTCGAGTGCAAACACGCCTCAGCCCCATGGACATCGACCGTCTTATCCTGGCCCACGGCAAAGATTCCAAAGTGCTGGCATCTCTAGAGCTCGTCAACCTCGACGACAACATGAGCATCTACCGCTTCGACTCGCCCTCCCGCCCCTTCAAGGTTGAGTTTTTAGGAATCAAGCCCTCACAGATCTCAAAGATTGGTGTCGACTTAGACACACGAATGAAAGCCCTTAAATCCGTCGCGAAATTTGAGCGCTCGCAGAACCTAGAACAAGGCAGCATTACTTACACCGTTGTTTATCAAGGCCTGCGCCAGGACTTCGAGAAAGACCTGCTCGAACTCTACAACAAGAACCTCGACTGGCCCCGACTCACCTCAGTGGTCCCGAGCACCGGCAAGGAGCTGGCGTACCGCATTGGAGATGAGCTCTTAGTCGTCACCGTTGAGGTCTCCCAGATCTCTCCCACAGACTACAAGAAAATGGGAAAAGCTTTCCTCGACGCCATCTCCTCCCTCAGCGACGTCGCCATCGTGAGTCGGAAATACGATCCGACAAACGCCAAGCTCTCCCTAACATTAGAGATCCCACAAGATGTCCTCGACCTTGACGCTCAGATTTGGGAAGCGGCAAGCAAAGTGAAAGGCTTGAACCGACTCACCGCCGGCAAAACAAGCGGCCAGACAATCGGCTATCTTCTCCTCGCTGACACCCCCAACGAGTTCTCATTGACGGTCACTATCGCCGGAGTTGCTCCTTCATCCTTCATGACAGAGGGTCGTCAGTTCATCGCTATGGTCCGCGCCATGAAAGGTGTCTCAAAGGCCGTCCCCAATTACGACAAGACGGAGCAAGAGTTGACCCTTTCCTTTATGAGCGCGGCGAGCCCTGAGAAGTTCCAAGAGGATCTCCTGACAGTCATGAAGAGCCGCGACTTCTCCCAGGCCTTTGCCCCAGACAAGCGCGTCGGTCACCACATTCGCCTGACTTTCCTTGAGAAGCAGGGGGAATACAGCAAGCTCTTCATCATCGTTGAGAACGCTCAACACGGTTATGTCAAAGACAGCGCCGCGAAGCTGTTGAGCCGCGTGAAGGGCTTCGTTGGCGTCAAGAGTGTTGTCAGCGTTATGCAAGGAGGAGCCTTAAGAGTAGCGCTGTGGTCCAAACAACTCCCGGCAGAGTTCCACGACCAACTGGCCTCCAGCCTCTCCAAAACCAAAGACATCGTCTTGACCGACGGGCAGCTCAACGGCAACGTCATTACTCTCAGAGCGGACACTTGGCTCTCTGGAGCGGAGACCGCCCAGAAGAATCCACCAAAAAGCGCCCGCAGTCTGTTTATGGAATGTGGTGGCAGCGCGGAAGGCCTTGGGGCCTTGATCGCAAAGTTAAACCCCTCCGTCGCCACGGTCCAAGCGAGCTTCGGTTTAGGGCAAGTGAAGACAGCCAGCGCCTTTTTCGTCTCTGGGAGAGGCGTCTTAGTGACCAGCTTCCAGGGAGTGAGTAAGAATGGGCAGCGCAGCCAAGCCTTGTCTGTGACGCTCAACGGAGGCCGACGCTACAAAGCCACTTGGCTCGCCGGCAGTCAGGAGTCGGGGGTCGCCTTGTTGCAGATCCCCGGCAAGCAATTCCCGGCGCTCACCCTCGCCGAGAACGCTCCGGCCAGTGTTGGCCGCTTCGCGTTGGTCCTTGGGCACTCCGGCAAGCTCAGCTACTCAGCAACAACAGGGGTGGTCACTCAAGGCGCCGCAAGCGGCGTCGGCCTGACCTCTGCGGTCATTCATAGCGGCAACGAAGGCGGCCCGGTTTTAGATGCTCGTGGTCAAGTCGTTGGAATCGCCATCGTCGGTGGCCAGCCAAAGACTGGAAGTCATTCCTTTGTTTCTATTCAGCGCGCTCTGAAGCTCATGAAAAGCACTGGTATCAAGAACAACTAGAAGTCTTGGCCCAGCTCATTTTCCAACAAAGATCGTTTGCCGACTCGTCCGAGAGAAAGAAGGACTCCGTTCATGGTCTCGATAGAATTCAATAGAGTTGGGTCTCGCCTGGCTCTCATCGCGGCCTTCATGGGCTTGGTCGTCGCTTGTCAACCGGCGAAGAAAAAGGGCCCTGGCCCCAAGAAGATTGAGAATCGGCCTAAGGTCGAGCCAAGCCAAGTCGACAAACTGCTCGCCCAGGGTCGCAGTGAAATCGCGGCAGGGAAGGCCAGCCAAGCCGTCAAGACCTTAGAGAGCGCCCGCGCCCAAGACCTGAAGCGCGCAGATGTCAGCTATGAGCTTGCCAGGGCCCACGGCAAAGACGGATCGGACCCTGAAGCAGCGATCGCCTATTTTCAAGAGACAATCCGCTTGGACCCTGCCGGCTTAGGGCAAAAAGCTCGGGCCGACTGCGACCTATTGCGCAAGAATTGGATTCGCATCGAGCTTGAAGACGCCGATTCCAAATTCGCCTCCGGGCAGTATCTCGGAGCCCGCAAGGCTTACAAGACCGCCTTCGAGCTGAGCGATCTTGGAGACAAAGCGACCCGACAAAAGTCTCGTGAGGGTTACCTAAGAGCCGGAGCCAAGGAGTTCGCGAAGACCTCTTTGGGAGGCCGGAAGGGCCTCAAAGTGACCGCCATAAATATGGCCGGAGCCCAGCAAAATTCTGCCATGGGAGAGCTCGCATCCTTCTTAGAGAGCGAGGTTTACAAGGCCTTTCTTGAGTATGGCAGCAAGGTCCTCTCTTCCAGCAGCAAAGCCAAAGCCGATATCGTCGCTCAGGGCGTCATGGGGCAGCGAATAAAGCTGAAGGCGCTCGATCCGGGTAACGATTCAACAATCACCGCCGACGTCTCCCTCTGTTCTCTGCTCGATTGTAGCGAGCAAACGGTGAACAACGACCTCCCTCCAGAGAAGATCTCCCTTGATCTATCGATTATCGCAGAGCGTGATACCCAGGCTGGGGCTGAGCTTGTCCCAGTCAGTGAAGGGTCGACCTTGCTCTCGGGAGATCGCTTTCGCCTCCAGGTCAAGCTCTCTCGTGATGCCTATCTCTACGCCTTCATCTTCGACTCTTCCGGTCAAGCGATCATGCTTTATCCTGGGGTTGAGGACCTGTTCCCCGATTTGAAAGCCGCGGGAATTGT